>CANMCL010000005.1 GCA_947496345.1 Actinomycetota bacterium | reverse complement strand
GGCAGACATAATCAAAATGAGGAGTTTCGCCGCGAAGTACCAATCCGACAATTACTGCAACATCAAAACCTTCATCGAAAGCCAATTGCGCCGCAAGTGGAAGTTCAAATGAACCCGCAACCGTGCGAGTTGTTGGGTTACTGATGCCAGCGGCTTTGACCCCGCGCAATGCGCCGGCAACTAGTGCATCGCAAATTTCTGGATGCCACGCTGCCGTAATTACTATCGCTTTAAGGTGGGGAAGTTGTGGGATTTTAATATCAGGTGAGTGGCCGGCCATTAGAGCGCTCCTAACGCGTGATTTAACTTATCTCGTTTAGTTTCCAAGTACTTTTGATTGTGCTTGTTGGCGATTACTTCAAGTGCAGCCGGTGTCACAGAAATCCCAGAACCCTTGATCGCCGCGATTTTCTCAGGATTATTTGTTAGAAGCGTTAAAGACTTCATTTGCAATAATTGCAGAATATCCGCAGCATCTTCATATGTGCGATCGTCAACGGGTTGACCTATCGAGATATTTGCCTGAACCGTATCCTGACCAGAATCTTGCAGAACGTAGGCGCGAATCTTCTCTGCTAAACCGATACCGCGGCCTTCGTGATCGCGCAGATAAATGATGTAGCCATAGCCACTCTCTTGAATTAAACGAGTCGCCTCTTGTAACTGCGATCCACAGTCACAGCGCTTTGATCCAAAGACATCTCCTGTTAAACACTCTGAATGGATTCGCACCAAAGGTTGACTCGCGCCTTCAGCACCGAGTTTAAGAATTGCGTGCTCGGCACCAGTTGCAGATATAAATGTAGAAATCTTCCAAGCGGCATCACTTAGTGGAAGCTCAGCCCAATCCAAGCCATGGACTTCATTGACGGGAAGTTTTGGGGCCACACGCGCGAGTTCTTCGATTGAGATTACTTGCAGACCGTGTTGCTTTGCGAAATCGGTGATCTGCGCTCCCCGCATCATTGATCCATCATCATTTACCAATTCGGATAAAACGGCTGCAGAATTAGAACCCGAAAGTTCACATAAGGCGATGCTCGCTTCCGTATGTCCACGACGCTCGTGCAGTCCGCCAGAAACGGAGATTAAAGGAAAGACATGGCCGGGGCGCGCAAAATCTGTTGGTTGTGAATTGATATCGGCCAGCGCTCTTAAAGTATTTGCACGCTCTTCGGCAGGAATACCAGTTGAACGACCTGCGATAGCGTCAACGGTGACTGTAAATGCGGTGCTGTGATTATCCTCGTTGCGCTTAACCATCAGCGGAAGTTTTAAACGTTTGGCTGTTTCCGCAGTTATGACCCCGCATATAACACCCGAGGTGTAGCGAACCATAAAGCCAATATTCTCCGCTGTCGATTTCTCCGCTAAAAGAATTAGATCTGCTTCGTTTTCGCGATTTTCATCATCTGTGACGACAATGAATTTACCCGCTCTAAATTCGCTAAGAACTTGATCCAAGTTATTCATTTTTCTTCCTGTCCTCGTGCGATAAGTCTTTCAACGTACTTGGCTAGAACATCGACTTCCACGTTTACTTGATCACCCTGCATCTTCTTTGAAAGGTTGGTCTTGGCAAGAGTTTCCGGAATAAGCCATACCGAGATTTGATCGGCTGGATCATTTATCTCACCGACAGTGAGTGAAACGCCTTCGAGGCAGATAGAGCCTTGGGCGACTACGTATTTCATTAAACCCTTTGGAATTGCCAGATCCATCCGAGTCCACTGCGAATCAGCGGTGATTAGCGAAATTGTTGCCACGCCATCCACATGTCCTTGAACTATATGTCCGCCCAAACGATCAGCGGTCCGGGTCGCAAGTTCTAGGTTTACATCTGATCCAATTTCAAGTGATCCAGTGCTTGTTAACTTAAGAGTTTGCACCATTACATCGACGGCAAATTGGGATTTGTCGAGGGAAACAACTGTGAGGCAGACACCATTAACGCTGACCGAATCACCTTGGGCAATTTGTTGAGCGATATCTGAACTAGAAATCACCAGCCGCGCGCTACTTTCGTGATGCTCGATAGCCGCAACTCGTCCAACTGCCTGAATTAGTCCGGTAAACATTAACGCCCACCTTCTATCCTGTTAGCGCTTTTGTTAAGCGTTATTTTTAAATCCGAACCGATCATCTCTACACCAGAGATCTCAAAATCTAATCGTCCAGATATGTTTGTTATTCCTAAATCACCAATGGCTGGCTTCCCAGATCCAAAGAGGGTTGGTGCCTGAAAGAGCACAATTTCGTCGATCAAATCTTCGCGCAAAAGAGCGGTGCCGAAAGTTGGTCCTGATTCGATTAATACTTGATTAAAGCCTCGTTCGTTGGCCAATGCAATCAAATCCTTTAAGTTTTGAGATTTGATAAAGATAGTTTCGGCTGAGCTATCCATAATTTGTGCCCCAGCATTGATTTCAGTTCTTCCTACAACAATGCGAACCGGATTCTTGCCAAACCCTTTGCTCGTCATCAGTGGATCATCGGCGATCACTGTTGCTGTCGAAGTAATAATTGCGTCAAATTGTGAGCGCATATGCGCAACATCAGTTCGAGCGAGTTCTCCAGTAATCCATTTAGAGCTGCCATCACTCGTGGCTACTTTCCCATCCATTGTTGAAGCGATCTTCCAAGTAATTCGGGGACGTCCTAGTTCCATCTTCGTGAGCCAGGCACGATTTTCCAGGCGTGCTTGCACTTCACCAATTCCTGATTCCACTTCTATGCCAGCTGCGCGTAAGCGATCTGCTCCCCCAGCTGCGGCAGGATTTGGATCGCTAACCGCGTAAACAACTTTTCTGATTCCAGATTTGATGATCGCATCCACGCACGGTGGGGTTTTGCCGTGATGGTTACAAGGCTCCAAACTCACATAAAGAATTGATCCGGCTGGTATTTCTCTCGCAGTATTAATTGCAATTACTTCGGCGTGATCTCCCCCTTGATGAAAACCCTCACTGACTATTTCTCCAGTTGCCGATGTGATCACTGCGCCAACAATTGGATTTGGGAAGGTCTTGCCAAGACCAAGGCGAGCACAATCGATGGCACGGGCCATCGCAGCTTCTTCCCTTAGTACTTGCTTCATCGTCAACACCCTTATTCGAGAACGGATGTTGCATCTCGGGGTGGAAAAGCGGTACGAGCCGACGCAATAAAACTTTGTTTGGATTAACCAAAAACAAAGCATGCGTCGACTACATGTTGGTTTTCTCTCATCCGGACTTTAACCGTCGGTTCGGGAATTTCACCCAATCCACCGGTCAATGGCCTTGACCGGGTCGCAGACTTTAACTGCCGGTTCGAAATTACATCGACCCCGAAAAACAACACCTTCATTCTAGCGCTTCAAGCAGTGTTGCAGTTACCTCGGCGTATTTACTACCTATTAACTACAATTTAGCGGTAATTACGAAACGCTAACGATATCCATCACGAAAACCAGGGTTTCGTTTGGACCGACAGGCCCACTGCCTTGTGCTCCGTAACCAAGATCAGGTGGGACTACCAACAAACGTCGACCGCCGACCTTCATTCCTGGAATGCCTTGCTGCCATCCGACAATCAATTCAGCTAGTGGGTAAGTTGCAGGTGTACCGCTATTCCAAGAAGATTCGATTAGCGCGCCATTCGACCAAGTCATCAGCGTGTAATGAAATGTAATTGTAGAAGTCGAGGATACTTCCGCTCCCGTTCCAACAACTATATCTTTTGATTCTAGAGTTGTCGGTGGAGTTCCACTCGGTGCGCCGATTGTTGGAGCTTCGCCCATATTGGTTGTGACTGTTGGCAAATTATCTGCGGTTGCGCTCACGTCATTATCTCCACATCCAGTAAGTAGTACCAATGAAAAAGCTAATATTCCAGCAAGGCTGCGTTTCATTATTTCTTCTCTCCTTCGCCAATTTCTCGGATTAATTTAAATTCACCACTGCCTAATTGGCCTTGATCACGGTACAACTCTAACTTGGCACGGGTATCTGCTATATCTAGATTGCGCATAGTTAACTGCCCAATTCGATCAACTGGGCCAAAAGCGGCATTTTCGGTTCGTTCCATAGAGAGTTTTTCTGGGTGATAACTAAGAGCTGGACCTGTTGTATTAATTATTGAGAAATCATCTCCGCGACGTAAGCGAATTGTGACTTCACCAGTCACGGCAGAGGCCACCCAGCGTTGTAGCGATTCGCGCAACATAAGAGATTGTGGGTCTAACCAGCGGCCTTCATAAAGCAAACGTCCTAAGCGACGACCTTCTGCGTGATAATTAGCAATGGTGTCTTCGTTGTGGATCGCACTTAACAAACGCTCGTATGCAATAAACAACAAGGCCATGCCAGGCGCTTCGTAAATTCCACGACTCTTGGCCTCAATGATTCGATTTTCAATTTGATCGGCCATGCCAAGTCCGTGGCGTCCACCAATTTCATTCGCTGCTTGCATAAGAGCGACTATGTCGCTGAAATCTTTACCGTTAATGGCAACAGGGCGGCCTTGTACAAATTGGATCTTCACATCTTCGCTAGGAATAGAGACTGATGAATCCCAAAACTTAACGCCCATAATTGGGTTAACAATTTCGATGGAGGCATCAAGGTTTTCGAGATCTTTTGCTTCGTGAGTTGCTCCTAAAATGTTTGCATCTGTCGAATAAGCCTTTTCGACACTGTCGCGGTAAGGGAATTTATGAGATACCAACCACTCGGACATCTCTTTACGGCCACCGAGTTCGCGAACAAAATCGGCATCTAGCCACGGCTTGTAAATACGGAGATTTGGATTAGCTAGTAATCCATAACGGTAGAAGCGTTCAATATCATTTCCCTTGTAAGTCGATCCATCGCCCCAAATTTCAACTTTATCGTGCAGCATCGCGCGCACCAATAAAGTGCCAGTAACTGCGCGGCCAAGTGGAGTTGTATTGAAATATTGCTTGCCGCCAGAGCGAATATGAAAAGCACCGCAAGCAATAGCGGCTAAACCTTCTTCTACTAGAGAACTCTTGCAATCTACTAAGCGAGAAATTTCTGCGCCATATTCTTTTGCGCGCACCGGAACTGAATCAATATCAGATTCGTCGTATTGGCCGAGGTCTGCTGTGTAAGTGCAAGGGATCGCACCTTTTTCACGCATCCAAGCAACCGCGACAGAAGTATCGAGGCCGCCAGAGAAAGCGATACCTACTTTTTCTCCGACCGGAAGGGATGCGAGTACTTTAGACATACGTGTAAGTCTAACGGTTGAGCAGGCTTGCTAGCGCAGGCTTTACTTTCCAGAGCGCGATCATTGCGTCATAACGTGATTTCTCAGCACTATCGGCTGTAGCACCAGTCTTTACTGCGCGAATCATCAAATTACGGGGCGTGTGCTCTCCCCCGATAAATTCAATAGCTTCTACGCGATAGCCCAGTAACTTCATGATTTGCATGCGCAGAGCATCGGTAATCAAATCACCGAGCCGCTCTTTCATAATTCCATTTCGAGAGATGATCTGCCAAGGTTCAGGGATCTCATTCATCTGGGCTTGGATGTCGTGATGGCAACAAGGTGCTATCAAAGCTAATTTTGCATCAGCGCTAACCGCCCAAGCGATCGCATCATCTGTTGCTGTATCACAGGCGTGAAGTGCGATCACCACATCGGCTGATTTTAGAGTTGTTTGGGAAATTTCTTCAGCAAAGAAGGTGATGCTCTTTGAGATCCTTAACTTCTCGGCGATCTGATTGTTACGCAGACGTGCGCTCTCGCGCACATCTATCCCGACCACCTTTACCGGAATACCTTGCGCCATTAAATACTGGTGGGCGGCGAAAGTTAGGTATGCGTGTCCACAACCCAAATCAACTATCGATAAAGGCGAAGCTGCAGTTGGTTTAGATATATGCCCGGCAGAAATTGCAGACTCCAGAGAAGGTATCAAAAGTCTTAAGAATTCTTCAACCTGCAAGTACTTATCGTTCTTGCCCACTTTAACTTTTCCAGACTTATCAGAAATCCCAACCTCAATTAAAAATGGGTCGCTTGGATCTAGCAGCCTTACTTTGGCGCGATCGTGTGAAAGATCGGCTTCAAAGGTTTCGGTCGTTCTATGAACTAGTGCTTCACCTTTCTTGGTTATACGAATAGAAATTGAGCCATTCCTCTTCTCCAGCAAAATATTTGCGAAACCGGCATCCAGGAGATTTAAGGTAATGAATTCAGCGGGGTCATAGTTTTTTGTTGTCATTGCTCGGCCATCGCTCTGTGAAAGCTGATACTTAACCGCATCCTTTATTAGCACCGGCTTCACATCAACTCGCTCGGATGGGGTCTGCATATTGCGACGACGCCCCGATAACACCAAGCGAACAAATTCATTCGGCTTCTCTAAGCACGCGATAACTTCCGCAATTGCAATAGCCAGCGTCGAATCCATGGACTAAAAATACCTTAGATTTTCATGCAATTGCCAAAAGAAATTCATCACTTAGCTAATTCAACGTCTACAGCAAGGCCGCCTAAATTGCTCTTGCGTAATTCAAGTTTGCCGTTATGTTCTTGCACAATTGCAGCGATGATGCTCATGCCAAGACCTGAACCGCCACTATCGCGCGAGCGTGATGGATCAAATCTATTCATTGCCGCAATCTCAGTGCGATAAGCACTATCCGCAAGTCCGGGGCCACCATCTTCAATAACTAAATTCACTCTCTTACCTTTGCTCTTTAGCGTTATTGAAACAGCAGCATCTGCTGGTGTGTGTCGAACAATATTTGATAAGCAGTTTTGAATTAATCGATTTAAATGTTCACGCGAACCTTTCAGGCGGCATTCTTCTTCGAGCGAGATACTGATTTTGCGCCCCTTGTTGAAGAGTTCGAAGTCATTAACGTGCGCATGCGTTAATTCAGTTAGATCAATCTCTTCAAAAGTAGTCGGACGACTCTCGCCAAGTTCGGCTAGTAATAGCAAGTCGTGGATCAAATTCTCCATACGTTCTATCTCGGTATTTACTCGCGAAAACGCTCTCGCCCTATCCACCACATCACTCATCTGACCTTTGCTGAGCATCTCGCTATAGCCCTTGATTACTGTAAGAGGGGTTCGCAGTTCGTGCGACGCATCACCTAAAAATCTCTGCATTCTTTCCAACGCCTGCGCATCTAAACCGCGATTGTGGCGTCGCAGGAAGAGAATTGAGATAAAGATTGCGAAGACGTTGGCTACGATGGTGAATATAATCAAGTTCTTCAAATTGGATTTCAAATTTACATCTAATTTACGTAAATCTGCAGCAACTATTAGATAGTCACCTCCCGCTATTTCAATAGTTCTAAGCCGGTAGGGGTCTGCATCCTCAACAGAGATTGGGGATGAGAGTGCTTTCTTAACCAACGCGATTGAATCTATCCCGGGATAAATCAAGTGAGATTCATTGATAACCGTTTCATCCCCCTCCTTAGTGAATAGGGCTAAGGTTAAATCAAGGCTCTCTTCATCAATGGTGAAAATTGCTGCGCTTATTGCCTCTGCTGGATAAGAATTGACGCGTTCGACTACTAGATTTATGGATTGGTCAATTTGTTGTAACTCGGAATTTTTTGCATCAATCGTTGCAAATCCGCCAATTACAGTCGAAAGAATAGTTGTGACAAAAATCGAAATCGCTGCATACTTACTACTAGATTTCTTAATCATTACTTGGGTTCCTGAATTACGAAGCCAACGCCACGAATTGTCTTAATCCCTTCAAAGCCATCCTTGTGCAACTTCTTTCTCAGGTATGAAATATATGTATCAGCAACTGTACTTTCAGATTCAAAAGTTATGCCCCAGACTTCATCCAGAAGTAAGCTCTTGCTCAGAACTCGATTCTTGTTCTCGACTAAGACTTGGAGAAGCCTAAACTCTGTGGGTGATAGATCAATTATTTCCTCATTGAACTTAACTGTATGGCTAGATTCGATCACAAGAATAGGTCCGCAGCGCAATTCTGTGGAGACATTTTCTGAAATTTGCGAACGCCTAAGAATCGCTTTAACTCGCAATAGAAGTTCTTCTAGGCCGAAAGGTTTTGTTACATAGTCATCTGCACCAAGAGTTAACCCCCGTGTTATATCTATTCGATCCGCACGAGCGCTTAACATAAGTGCTGGGGTGTTATCGCCCATCGATCGGAGTCTTTCGACCAACTCAAAGCCATCCATCAGCGGCATATTTATATCTATTATCAATAAATCAGGTTTCTTATTGCGGATTGCCGTCAAGGCTGACATGCCGTCTTGGGCGGTTGCGGTTTCAAAGCCAGCGATGCGAAGTGCATCCCCTAATAGTTCACGAACTCCGGCTTCATCATCTACGACAAGAATCAGGTCGGCCATGACACTAGCCTCGCATGTCTTCACGCAAATAGCCAAGGTGCAGGCTAGAAATTAGCAACTAAAAGGCGTTTTCACCGAACTTTCACAAAGTCTTGGCAGATACTTTACCCAAGGAAAAGGGGGATCGAAATGCGAATTAGTCGAGTTGCTATTGTTACGACAGCGCTAATTATTTCACCTTTAACTTCTATTCCATACGCCTTTGCCGACAGTAAGTCTCCTTCGCCTACCAGTCAAAAAAGCGTAGATTTTAAAACTGCATACAAGATCGCATTAGATCAATTTCGTAAAGACTTTAAAATTTATGAAGATCAACGACGTGAGATAAATCAAATCTACAAAGAGGCTATAGATAGAGCTCTGTCCGAAGCCCGCTCAGCAAGATCGATTGATCAGACACAAAAGGAAAAACGTCAAACTATGAAGGCGCAGCAAAATGCGGTTGTTGCCGCCACCGTCGCTCGAGATGCTGCAATTGAAGCCCTGGGTTCACCGCCTGTAGCGCCTACTCAGCCAGGAAAAATGCCTGGCACTTCAAAAAACAAGAGCCCACAAACAGAGAAGTCACCACCGCCTAAAAAATAGTCAATTGTTATAAAAGCGATATAACGATGCGCCAAGTTGCACTTACTTTCATTTGGAACGCTCAATCGCCTCCTCTATCGTCAAGGGATGATTTCAGATAAGCATTGGTGGTCAGAATCTGTCATCTATCAGATCTATCCTCGCTCTTTTTTTGACAGCAATGGTGATGGTGAAGGTGACCTTCCGGGTGTCACATCCAATTTAGAACATGTGCAGGCGTTAGGTGCTGATGCAATCTGGCTTAGCCCGTTCTACACCTCCCCCAATAAAGATGGTGGCTACGATGTTGCAGATCCTCGAGGCGTTGACCCGCGATTTGGAACATTAGAAGATGCGCGCGCAATGATCACGCGTGCTCATCAATTGGAGCTAAGAGTTTTAGTAGATGTTGTTCCAAATCATTTCTCTGATCAACATCCTTGGTTCAAAGATGCGATTTCATCTAAAGCTGGTTCGCCCGAACGCGACCGCTTTCATTTTTATGATGCTAAACCGGATGGAACTCCGCCAAATAACTGGATCTCTTTATTCGGTGGCCCTGCTTGGACGCAGATAAAAACTTCGGATGGAACCGCTCAGTACTACCTGCACCTCTTTGATTCATCTCAGCCAGATTTGAATTGGGAAAATGATGATGTAGCGAGTGATTTTGAGAGGACCTTAAGATTCTGGCTTGATTTAGGAGTCGATGGCTTCCGAATAGATGTAGCCCATGGATTGGCTAAAGAAAATATCTTGGTCGATCACCATGACCCACAAGGCTTAAGCGATGCCCTGCGTTTAGACTCTCAGATGTCAGCTGAGCAGCGCGGAGAACTATTAGCGAGCGTTCCATTCTTTGATCGTGATGGCGTACACGCCGTTTATCGCAATTGGCGAAAAGTTTTTGATTCATATAATCGAGACATCATGGCAGTTGCCGAAGCTTGGGTTCATCCCCCAGAGCGTGCTACGCGTTATGTGCGCAGCGATGAATTACAACAGGTATTTAATTTTGATCTTCTGATCGCGCCATTTGACGCTGCTTTTCTCTTTGAATGTATCAGTAGCACTTTTGAAATGTTGCGTCAGGTTGATGCCCCGGCAACGTGGGCTTTGAGTAATCACGATACTCCTCGTGTTGCCTCGCGCCACGGTGCGAAAGCTTCTCGCGCGCTTGCCTTGTTTGTTTTTGCTTTGCCGGGTTCTTGCTATATCTATAACGGCCAGGAACTTGGATTACCCGATGCTGAATTATTAAATAGTGATCGCCAAGATCCAACATTCTTTAGAACTAATGGCCTTCAAAAAGGTCGTGATGGTGCACGCGTGCCAATGCCCTGGAGTAGTGACAAGACTCCATTCGGTTTCTCTTCTGGCAAACCTTGGTTACCTATTCCGAATGAATGGAAAGATTTTTCTGTATCTGCTCAGAGCGCCGATTCTGCCAGTACATTAAATCTCTATCGCAGCGCCCTTAAATTCCGTAAAAATAATTTGGTGGGCCTTGGGGAAATAAAATGGGTTGATCGCGGTGAAACGGGTCTCATATCTTTCGCGCGCGGAGAGTTCGCCGTGTATTTAAATACCAGTAATGCAACTTTAAAGATTCCAACCACAGGCGCTTTAGAACTGGGCTCGGATAATGAAGTTGTGCTGGCCGATGGAACTCTAACTTTGCCTGCAGCGAGTGCTGCCTGGGTTGCTATTCGTTAAAGAGGTAGCGCTACGACAAGCAAAGTTAGCGCTGCGGCATAGAGAGCGCTCTGCCCGAAAATTAGCAGAGCAGTTCGGCGATCTGCCGCTCTATCTGCTGGATCTGCAACGCGGGAAATCTCTCCCATTTTTCCAAAGTTAAATGTGCCGGTTAATCCATAGGCTAGGCAAAACTTCTTTCGGGATTGCACCCAACCAATAGTCATAACAAATAAAGGAATAAATATTCCAAATCTAGTTTCTCGTGAAGCGCTGGTTGTTACAAGCGCGGTAAACGCAGAGAGTGAAAGTACAAAACCAATTGCCGCAACCATGCGGCGGCGACTAATTTCACCAGCTCCTAAATTGCAAGTGCCGGGTATGTAAGCTTCTTGCGACACCTAGGCATCCTCAAGTTCATCTTCGTCTTCATCAATCCAGGCATCAGCAGGAGCATCATCTTGACGCTGTGCCCAAGATAGAAAACTACCAACGGCTTGAAATGCCACAGCAAGCAGCGCAAATACTGCAAGGAAGCGGCGGACCAATTTCATAGGTCAAAAATACCGCTTATTGGAAAAGTTTTCACTTTTTAGCAGCGAGCAACGCCGCATCGATATCCGCCCAAAGGTCATCAACATCTTCACACCCGACCGAAAGTCGAATTAGCGATTCCGGAACACTGGCGCTCTCAAGCGGCCAGCGGCGGCGGCGTTCCCAGAGAGATTCCACTCCACCCAGACTCGTTGAATAGGTAACTATCTTGGAAGATTCACAAACTTTATCTGTTGCAGCGGCGTCACCGGCAAACTCAAAGGAGACGATCGCCCCGAAACCCTTCATAAAGGCCTTCGCCTTGGCGTGTTCTGGATCAGCTGGCAGACCGGGATAACGCACTCGAGTAACTAGCGGGTGTTGGCTTAGTCGTTTAGCGATTTCTAGCGCATTCTCACTGGCGCGCTGAAAACGCAATGGGAAAGTGCGTATGCCACGTAGTGCGAGCCAGGCTTCAAATGGTCCAGGGATTGAACCATTAAATTTACGAGCTTCGTCCAGCGCTTTGTACTGCACTGGATCATTTGTAGAAAGTGAACCGAGTAGCACATCACTGTGACCCGCTAAATACTTGCTCACTGAATTCATTACGATATCTGCTCCCATTGCAAGGGGTTGCTGGATTAGCGCGGTGGCAAAGGTGTTATCTACCGCAACGAGAATGTTGCGTGACTTCGCTTCCTTGATAAGCGTTGGTAAATCTGCGATATCGAGTGAGGGATTAGTCGGTGACTCAAGCCATAACAAATCCGCGCCGTCCAGCGCTGAAATAACCGCAGCGGTATCGGTAATTGTCACAAATTTAGCGTTAATTTTCTTTGCCGCAGTTAGTGTTCCAAGCAAAGTCATAATTCCCGAATAGCCTTGATCGGAAGCAACAACTTTTGCTCCAGCTGGAAGAGTAGAAAACACTGCACTAATTGCTGCCATTCCTGATGAGTAAGAAAGAGTTTTGCCACCTTCGAGTGCAGAGATGGCAACTTCCAAAGCAGTCCAAGTTTCATTTCCGTAACGACCGTAACCAATCGGACCACCTGCGACATATGTTGAGTTCAGTGAGATCGGTTGATTTAACGCGCTATCTGCGCCAACTTCTGGACGACCTGCAGTGATCGCAATAGTCTCGGGGCGCAGATGTGGTTGCTTAGAATCCATGGCCTAAGCCTAATCGTTGGCGAGTACTGCCATCGCCGCATTGTGGCCGGCAATTCCGCTAACTCCACCACCTCGTCGTGAACCTGCGCCTGCCAGGTAGATATGTTTGTCATTGGTCTCTGATCCCCAAATTAAATCTGCACCCGAACCGTCAATGAATGGGAAATCCAGATCACGATGAAAAATATTGCCTCGCGGTAGACCGATATCGCTCTCCAGATCTAGTGGAGATTTTGCTTCAATCGCTAGTGATCCATCTTGGCATACCGCTAAAACGGATTCGATCGGATCAATCAAATATTGATTTAAACTTTCGATTGCCGCTTTTTTGGCCTCTTCCTTCGCAACTTCCGGAGTTTTATCAAATAGCGCTGCAGGAGTGTGTAAGCCAAATAGCGTCAATGTTTGATAACCCTTAGCGTTCAGCTCTGGCGAAAGAATAGTTGGATCAGTCAAAGTGTGACAGTACAACTCAAGAGGTAAATCACTCGGAATACTCCCTGATTTAGCTCTTTGGTATGCCGATTCTAATTGCGAGTAGCTCTCGTTTACATGGAAGGTTCCGGCAAAGGCCAAACGTGGATCCATTCCAGATTTGAGTCTTGGCAAGCGAGATAACAACATATTTATCTTCATCTGCGATCCTTCAAGAGATTTTGGTTTACTCTCTCCGCGAATTTGTGCCAAAGTTTGAGGTGCACCTGCAAAGAGTAAATCGCGAGCCACGAATTTCTCACCGTTACTCGTCTTCACAGATACTCCACTGGCATCGCTTTCAATTTCAGATACACGTGAGTTAAGTAAAATCTCAACGCCTGCGGCTAGCGCGACTCGCTTTAACTCAATTACTAGTGCACCCATACCGCCTTGCGGCACCCGCCACTGTCCAGTGCCATTTCCAATCAAGTGATAGAGAAAACAACGGTTAGCTTGCAAATCATCGGCTGAAACAAATGTCCCGATTAGCCCATCTGTCAGTACTACTCCGCGGACAAGGTCATCACTAAAGCGTTCTCGGATAACTTCTCCGATTGGCCGCTCCATTAAATAGTTCCAAGTCTGTGGCAGACCTATTTCTTCTTTTAATTTTTCCGCGGATTTTAGAGGTTGCAAAACAGATGGTGCGATTCTTCGGGCTAGTTCGGCAATCTCGCCATAAAAGCGCTGCCAAGCAACGCCTTCTGTATCTGATCCAGTTAACTCTTGAAAACTTTGCGCCGTGCGCTCATCCCAGTTCTGCGAGATAAGGATCCCGCCATCTACGCCACTGCTCTTCTTTGAATATGGCGTGTATGAAGCAATCGAACGTTCCAGAGTTTTGAAATTAATTCCTAGGTCGGAAACAATTTGGTCCGGCAAGAGCGAAACCAGGTATGAATAACGAGATAGACGCGCATCAAATTCTGGGAAGGGGCGCACGCTCGTCGTTGCTCCCCCAAGTTCCGCTTCTGCTTCTAAAAGTACGACTTTTTTTCCCGCGCGAGCCAAATAGGAAGCGGCAACCAAGCCGTTGTGGCCGCCGCCAACGACTATTGCATCGTAATTTTTATCGACAGCCATTTATGCCTCGTTTGGCGAAAGACGCCGCGTTGAGTTACGTACTACAAGTGTCGTAGGCAAAATCATTGATTTAGGAGCAGCGCTTGGCTTGCGCAGTCTCTCCATAATTGACCAAGCCGCCATTTCTCCCATTAATTGCGTAGGTTGTTCAATTGTTGTGAGATCTGAATACTCGGCCATTTCATGTCCATCAAATCCAACGATTGAAATGTCATCTGGAACTTTTAATCCGTGGCGGCGCACAGCTTGCATCGCACCAAATGCCATCTCATCAGATTCGCATAAAATTGCGGTGGGACGATTTGGGCGGGCGAGTAGATCATCCATCGCACGAGATGCCGTGTTAATCGTGAAGTCTCCATGCACTTCGCGAGATGGATCCCATTCCAAACCGTTTTCGGCAAGTACCTGCATAAATCCTTTACGGCGATCTTGAGGAACGCTGAAATTAAATGGATCGTCGGGACGCCCCGACATCAAGCCAATTCGTTTATGTCCTTGATTAACCAAATGCTGCGTAGCAGTGCGCGTTGCGGCAACGTCATCAATAGCCACGCTAGAACAGCCTTCGTGATGCATTCCCACTAGCGATACCGGCACACCAAGGTTGAGCATCGAATCAAACTCTTCCTCAGTCGGCGGCAAACTAATGACAATTAACGCATCTACACGACCCTTTAAATGTTGGTGTTGAAAGAGTCGCTCGCGCCCCTTCATCTGACTAAAGTTGTAAAGGAGTAAATCAAAACCGGCTTCACGTAAAGCTTGTTCAGCGCCGCTAATAACTTGGGCGAAATACCAGCGCGAAATATATGGCGCAACAACGCCAATGCTATTTGTTCTGCCTAGTGTGCCTTTGCTCTGGACCGGAGCGATTGGGTAGTTGAGTTTTTCTGCAGCAGCCATAATCTTGGCGCGGGTTTCATCATTAACATGTTGGAAGCCGCGCAAGGCGCGCGAAACAGTGGCAGTAGATACACCCGCCTCTTCAGCAACTTCCTTGATTCCCGCCATTTGCTTCGCTCTTCCTCAGATCTAAAGGACCTGCAAGTCAATGTAAAAACCTGCAAGAGACTGCAAAACTACGCCATTAGACCTGTAACTTGCAAGGTGGCAGAGGCTATTGAAAGTTCAAAAAGAAACTATTTTGCTTCTAAGATCATTGAGACTGAATTTATGCACCAACGTTGATCGGTTGGGTTATCAAAACCTTCCCCTTCAAAGACGTGCCCTAAATGCGAATCGCAACTGGCGCAACGGACTTCTGTGCGGACTCGAGGAGCGAGTGATCGATCTTCAATTAGCGTAACTGCATCATCTGCCGTCGGTGCGTAAAAAGATGGCCAACCGCATCCAGAGTGAAACTTAGTCTCTGAGCGGAAGAGTTCAGAATTACAGGCTTTACATCTATAGATTCCAACCGTTTCGGAATCAGTGTATCTACCAGTAAATGGCCGCTCGGTTGCACCGTTGCGCAGAACTTCATACGAAAGCGGATCTAACTTCGCCTTGAGTTCTTCCTCATTAATCTCTATCTTCTTGCTCAATTGGCCACCGACTTTGATTTATCTCGTGGGAAATCTACGCCCGTACTGGAATGGCAGTCATAACCGTTTGGGTTCTTCGCTAAGTATTTTTGGTGGTACTCCTCAGCTGCGTAATATGTAACTCCTTCAGCGCTCAAGATTTCTGTGACGATTTCACCGATACCTAATTCAGAGAGAGCGCGCTGATAAATTTCGCGAGAAGCGAGCGCTTGCTGCATCTGTTCAGATGTGGTTGTGTAAATCGAACTGCGATATTGCGTACCGATATCCCCGCCTTGGGCATTTAGCGAAGTTGGATCATGCATCGTCCAAAACTCTTCCAATAGTCGCTGATAGTTAATTACATTGGGATCAAAATCCACTCGCACCATTTCGGCATGCCCGGTGCGCCCGGTGCAAACCTGCTCATAACTCGGGTTTTGAGTGCTACCGCCCATATATCCAACGCTTGTATTAACTACTCCCGCTAAGTTCCAGAAGCGTCGCTCAGCGCCCCAGAAGCAACCGGTTGCAAAGTAAGCAGTTGAAGTTCTCATAACGCGCATTCTTTCAGGAGTTTGCTCTTTACGCTCGGTCAAGAATGAAAGATTAGATAGCCTTCTCCCATACCTGCGCCCCCGTAGCTCAGGGGATAGAGCACCGCCCTCCGGAGGCGGGTGCACAGGTTCGAATCCTGTCGGGGGCACGCGACGCAAATCACCCATTAAATTCAAAATCATGACCGTTACATCCTTGTTTATCTCGTTGTTAACAGGGAGAATTACCTACTTACGCACAATGTTGCGTTTCTTTAATCTTTACCGCAGATTTTCAATTAAGGAGCTCAGTCATGGATTGGCGACATCAATCGGCCTGCCGCGATGAAGATCCTGAACTCTTCTTTCCGGTTGGAAATACTGGACCAGCCCTTACCCAAATTGAAGAGGCCAAAAAAGTCTGTAATCGCTGCATCGTAAAAGATGCCTGCCTGGCCTGGGCGCTCGAAAGCGGACAGGATGCTGGAGTTTGGGGCGGACTTTCAGAAGATGAGCGTCGCGCACTTAAGCGACGTGCCGCACGTAATCGTGCTCGCATGATGGAACAAAATAACTCAAACTAATTTTCCTAAACTTGTATTTAAAGTTAAATAGGAAAGTTTAGCTGCGCCTCAGTTCCACGATTAGTTCGAATTAACTTAATCGTTCCCTTTAACTCATTCTCAGTTAAAGTTCGAACAATTTGAAGTCCAAGATTTGCTGATTCTAAGATGGTAAATCCATCTGGTAGTCCAACACCGTCATCAAAGATGACTATCTGAGCAGCGTCTTCTAAACGAGATACTTCAACCGTTAAATTGGCACCTGATTCGGCTAAACCATGTTCAAGGGCGTTGTGAATCAACTCAGTTACAACCAGTGAGAGTGGCGTAGCGATTCGCGGATCAAGTGAACCAAGCTCTCCGGTGCGAGCGATATTTAACTCCCCCATTCTGGGGCTTAACTCGAGGGCATGCTTTATAAGGCGATCTAAAACATCGTCGAATGCGACCGAAGCTTCGGTACTGCTGGATAAGGTTTCATGTACAAGTGCGATTGAAGCGATGCGACGAACTGCTTCATTTAGCGCCGCACTTGCCGCGGGATCTTCAATTCGGCGTGACTGTAATCGCAGTAGCGCTGAAACAGTCTGCAGATTGTTTTTAACTCGATGATGTATCTCACGAATCGTTGCATCTTTTGTAACTAATTCCCGCTCACGTCTGCGCAGTTCAGTTACATTTTGCAGTAAAACAATTGCCCCGATCCGATCTCCGCCGGCTAGAAGTGGCAGTACAAGTAAATCAATAGTTCCTCTGGTATTTTCAATTTCGACTCTACGCAGTGATCTTCCGCTAAGGCTTACTTCCATAGCCTCTTCGTGCGCTTCACGTTTGATCTGAGAGACCTTTCTAGCAATTTCTCCTAGTACATTTCCATCTAACTCTCCCGCCAAGCCCATTCTATTAAAAGCAGATATAGCATTTGGGCTAGCGTAAATAATCGCACCACTTACATCTAAACGGATTAAGCCATCTCCCACACGAACCGCTGAATCGAATAGTTCGCTGTGATCGGTGTATGGGAAGGTTCCCTCTGCAACCATGCGATAAACATTATGCGCAACTTCTCGATAATTTAATTCCAACCGGCTTGGTTGACGCATTAGTTCGGCGTTACGATGACGTGAAATTACCGCAATTACTTGTTCTTCAAAAATGACGGGGATTGTCTCTTCTTTTATTAACAACTCACCAAATTTTTCAGGCTGTGCATCTCTAACTATCTCAGCTCCGGAAAGCGCTTGATCAATTCTCGGGCGTGCACCCCAAGCAATCTCATCCCCGATTACATCCTGCGGGAAAACGGTTGCCGCAGTTGTTGGTCTTATGTGAGCAACGGCGACATAACCAGTTGGCCAACTCTTGAAATCTTTACGCAATGGCACCCATAAAATCAGATCCGCAAATGAAAGGTCGGCGAGAAGTTGCCAGTCAGCAGTTAACTCACGAATTCTGCGTTTCTGATCAGCATCCAATGGGCTGCGATCACGAAGAAAGCCATCCAGTTGTAGCATCGCCTAACCCTTAAGCCAATTTGGAAGCGCTGCCGAAATCTCCTGGGTAGCAAACCAAGTCAACTCATCACCGTCAGGTGAGACTAAAAAGGCACACTGCACATCTTCCCAGCGACCATTCTCTTTCAGATTTACAAAGTTTTCCCCGTGTTCGGCTACTTGCGAATCAGATATTTCTAAAGCTAGTAGAAATGCGGGAGCTGAAAGTTTCTCACGCATTTCTATCGCTTCATCAGCGGCGAGCATTGATAGAAGGTACTCGCCCTGTTCTTCATCTAAATCGCTATTTGCGGTTAAGAATTTTATTGTTGGAGCATAGAGCGGACCGCATTCCATTGAACCACTGCTAAGGAAGGATGAAATCTCTTCCGCTGTTACTGGGAGATAGCCACGCATAGCGCCTAGGGTATAAGAAATGTGCCCTAGGTTGTAATTTGTAAAGCAATCGTAGCGAAAGCCTTGCGAAGGGGCGCCTTTGCGTTTATTTCAGAGAGTGATGTGTGCTCCTTGCGTGCCGCGGCACATAGTTTTGAATCCAAAGGAAGGTATAGAACTTCTTTCGGGATAAGAGGTTGGAAATCAATAATCTGTAATCTCTCTCGTTTGCTAAAGGTCTCAGCGGGGACGATAAAGAGTGAAATTTGGGCTGGAAGTTTTGTGTCAGCCAGTTCATCACAGAGGTTCTTTAAGCGCTTGGATTGCAATACATCTGAGCCAGATGTGATTAGTATCGAGTGCGCAAAGCGACTAACCCAAATCTTAACTTGCGATGACCATCTTCGATCCGACAAATCATTAGATATGTTTTGTAACGAGCCGAGGTCTACTACTATAAAATCAAAGTAGGCGGCGGCTTCCATTGCTCTTGTCGGAAAATCTACAATATTGTTCTGAGTAATTTCTGCCACTGAGAAATTATCAGAGAGATCCCGCCATCTATCTTCGTCGGCAATTTTGCGCAGATCTAAGAGAGTGGCTATCGCTGAGGCTTGAAAATTGGCATCAATTAGCAGGGTTTTCCTATCCAATAACGCTAATTCTTGCGCAAGATTTAGCGCCAGCGTTGTAGCCCCGGTGTAATGCCCCGCCGATCCGACACCGATTATCTTCGCCTTAAACTTCTGCTTACTCTGCAGCAATGGCACGCGCAGTAAAGGCGAGCGGATATTTCCACGAATATACGCCAATAGTTCTTCGGGGCTAGTTGGTCGCTGAGATATTTCGCTAAAGCCACGTGCCGAGCCGGCTGCATCAGCAAAACCAAGGAGAGAAGTATCTGTGGGCGAAAGCTTCTGCAATTGAAGTTGAGTTAGCCCTGGTAGATCAACTGAGTAAATTACTAGAATATTTTTAGTTCCAGCCTCATTAAGACTCTTTGCTAGCGTTGCAAAATCAAGTGGTCTTGCAATGACGCTCCAACCGCTTTCATACAGAGCGCTCGATACCATTCCTTCAAACTCTGCGTCGGCGATCGCAGTTATGACGCTAGGTTGCACAAATTCATCCATTGGAGCGGACAATTACCAATCTTCCCGAGGCAGTTGCTTTTAAGAGCGCAAAGATCTCACTATTTTGTACGGAGACAGCTAGAGAAATTTCGCTCCCAAAATTGCCTGCTTTACGGTTTACTGAATTTAGAAGCGCTCCGGAAATGACAAGTTCTGGCATTTGTGGTTTCTCAAGTCCATTTGCTTCTGGGACCCAGTAGATGTTGATCGCTTCGCCCAATTCAATATCTTCAGGCAAATCGCTCGCGCGAATAGAAATTGGCACTTGACCAGATTTGAAAACACTTGGGGTATCACTTAGCGAACTTGTGGAGATTAGTTCGCCTTTCTGAATTGAACGAAGAACATATGCTCCTGCAACCATTGCGCTCTTAGTAAGATATCTACCATTTGCCTCCCCTAAAGAGACTTGAATTTCCTCCAGATCGCTTTCAGATATTTGGGTGCCAGGTATTAGTGATTCACCTGCAACCCAGTATGTATCGCTTTGATTGCCTAGTGCGGTAAGTGCCATTGCTGAAATTACTGCAGCGGCAAACAAGGATATTGCAACAACTAATCGAGTCTGAGCGGCTTTATCTGATTTATTCATAGTGGAGTACTAAATGGCATCGTCATCTACTTCTAGATGCGCTTTCCACAGTCATTCTTTAGGATGAGAATTTCTCAACCTTTCGGAGGAAGAGAACTCTCAAAACCTAGTTCAAAGTGCGGCTATGGAAATGAAAAGTAAAGCGCGCAGCCAAATCCGCACCTTAGAGTTGATCTCAAGTAATGAAGATCCAGAGATGTGGAACCATCCCCAATTAGATCTTTACTCACTCTCCGAGTTGGCTGCAAATCGCAAAGTTGAAAAGCTTCCTGAACAACGCGCCAAGCTTTATCTAATTCCAAGCACCTTTGGCGAGGAGTTTGAACCAGGTTTCGAACCTGTTCCAACTTCAGCTACCGAGCTACCCGAACTTCATGCTTGGACAATGAAATTTGCAGTTAGCGTCGTTGAGATTTGGGCTGGCCGCCGTCAGCCAGCCCAGTTAATTTCTAAATGTCATAGGCAGATTTATATGAATTTACTAAAGCAAGTGGGAAGCCAAAAAGAGATTGGCAGAATTCGGAGTATCCATCAATGCCAGCCGCTAGATGGGATTTGTGAATCAACTATTACAGTGCGTTTTGGTGATCGACTGCGGGCAATGGTTATTCGCTTTGAGGGCGTTGATCAGAGATGGTTGTGTACAGAATTGCGTTTAATTTAAGCGACACCATGGCAACGCTTATATTTCTTTCCTGAACCACAAGGACACTGGCTATTGCGCGAGACTTCACCCTTAGTGGAAACGCCAGATTCATCACTCGCTGTGTATTGCAGACCAGTAGTTTCTACTGGCTTCTCAGTAATACCAGCAGCCTTAACCTGCGAACCATCACCTTCGACGGTAACTTGCACGTTAAAGACCAGGCTCGCTAATTCTTCCTTAATTCCATCCATCATTGCAGCAAAGAGTTCATATCCTTCGCGTTGGTATTCGACCAATGGATCGCGTTGCGCCATAGCGCGTAGCCCAATACCTTCTTGCAGGTAATCCATCTCGTATAGGTGCTCACGCCATTTGCGATCTAAGACTGAAAGTAAAACCTTTCGCTCTAATTCACGCATTACTTCGGCGCCAAGATCTGATTGACGTTTTTCATATGCCAGAGTTGCATCTTCTAATATCTGCGCCGCTAAATAGTCGGAATCAATTGCAGAAATTGAACCCACCTTGGCGATTAACTCTTCAGGAGTAAAGGAGATTGGATAAACCAATTTGAGCGCTTGCCATAAGCGGTCAAGATCCCAATCTTCGCCATAGCCCTGTGTCGTTTCGGCATTTACGTAGGCAACTAAGGTGTCGGCTACAAATGTCTGAACTTGCGATGAAATATCTTCGCCTTCAAGCACAAGGCGGCGCTCTCCGTAAATTACTTCACGTTGGCGGTTCATAACATCGTCATATTTCAAAACATTCTTTCGAATTTCAAAGTTCTGCGCTTCTACTTGCGTCTGAGCAGAACGAATTGCATTGCTGACCATCTTTGATTCAATCGGTTCATCATCTGGAAGACCTGCAGCAGAGAGGAATCGTTCCACCAATGCAGAATTAAAGCGACGCATTAACTCGTCTTGGAGCGAAAGATAGAAGCGTGATTCACCTGGATCGCCTTGGCGACCGGAACGTCCGCGCAGCTGATTATCGATGCGGCGCGATTCGTGACGTTCGGTGCCGAGTACATATAGACCACCGAGTGCAACAACTTCTTCGTGACCTTTAGCAACTGCGGCTTTCTGTTTAGCAATTTCTTCAGGCCAAGCGGCTTCGTATTCAGTGGCGTTATCAACTGGCGATAAACCGCGACGTTGCAGTTCAAAGTCCGCCATAAATTCTGGATTTCCGCCGAGCATGATGTCGGTTCCGCGTCCTGCCATATTTGTTGCAACAGTTACTGCTCCGCTAACGCCCGCTCTTGCAATGATCGATGCTTCACGCTCGTGATGCTTGGCGTTAAGGACTTCGTGTGGAACACCTGATTTCTTCAATAGGGCAGAGAGCTCTTCCGACTTTTCAACTGAGACGGTACCGACCAGAACGGGCTGACCCTTGCGATGGCGCTCAACAATATCTTTTGTAACTGCCATAAATTTGCCAAGTTCAGATTTATAGACCAAATCTGCTTGGTCGATTCGCTGCATTGGACGGTTCGTTGGAATTGGAACAACGCCAAGTTTATAGATCTGCTGGAATTCAGATGCTTCGGTCATTGCTGTACCGGTCATACCAGAGATAGTTTCGTAGAGTCTGAAATAGTTTTGCAAAGTTATAGTCGCAAGCGTTTGATTCTCATCCTGAATGTCGATGCGCTCTTTCGCTTCTAGGGCTTGGTGAAGCCCATCGCTATAGCGACGGCCCGACAACATTCGGCCAGTATGTTCATCTACAATTAGCAATTCACCATTCATTACAACGTAATCTTTATCGCGCTTGAATAACTCTTTGGCGCGTACTGAGTTATTTAGGTAGCCAATTAAAGTGGTATTTGCCGCCTCATAAAGGTTTTCAATTTTGAGCAATTCTTCAACCTTTGTAACACCGTCTTCTAGAATTCCGATGGTCCTCTTCTTCTCATCAACTTCATAATGAGTATCACGCTGTAATTTACCTGCGATGTTGGCAAATTCGACGTACCACTTAGTTGCCTTATCTGCCGGTCCGCTAATGATCAAAGGTGTGCGCGCTTCGTCGATCAAAATGGAGTCGACTTCATCTACAACTGCAAAGAAGTGATCTCTCTGAACGCAATCTTCTAGGGACCAAGCCATATTGTCGCGTAAGTAATCAAAACCAAATTCATTATTGGTTCCATAGGTAATATCAGAGTTATATGCCGCACGACGTTCTGATGGGGTCATGCTGTTTACGATTACGCCCACCGATAAACCAAGGAAGCGATGGATTCGACCCATCCATTCACTGTCACGCTCTGCCAAATAATCATTGACAGTTACTACGTGAACTCCGCGTCCAGCTAGTGCATTTAAGTAAGAAGGAAGTGTTGCAACAAGGGTCTTACCTTCACCTGTGCGCATTTCTGCGATATTGCCGCGGTGCATTGCTGCTCCACCCATAATTTGTACGTCATAGTGACGTTGCCCGAGGGTGCGCTTAGCTGCTTCGCGGACAACTGCAAATGCTTCAGGGAGAAGTTCGTCTAGAGATTCACCGGATGCGAATCGAGATTTAAACTCATTCGTTTTCTCACGCAATTCAGCATCGCTCAATGGGGAGATGGCAGGCTCAAATGAATTGACTTGATCCACAACTTTGCTGAGATCGCGAAGGATTTTTCCTTCGCCCGCTCGCATAATGCGATCAAAAATCTGTGCCATTTATATGCCCTTTCGAAAATCTACCCCCTAATCGTAAGGGTTAGCGACAGCGCCTGTTACCGCGCCGATTACTGAAAAACCTGCAGCACGCAAGGCCCGTATGGCCTCGGCAAGGGTAGCCCCTGTGGTTACTAGATCATCAACAATAATTAGTGGGCCTATATTCCCTGAACCAGGCAACTTAGCCAACTCAGCCAAACTGCAGGTTGTAGAAAAAGCCCCGGCAATGTTGCGGTTTCGCTGCTGTGAATTTAATTTGGATTGGTCTCTTACCGCTCGCTGGTGTTGCAATATTTCCAGAGATTTAAGGGTTTCTATATTTGCAAGAGAATGTGTTATCTCTTGCATAAAATTGCGGCCTCTCTTCCTTGTCGCAGATCTTCGTGATGGAATCGCAACTAGATCTCCACTCCCATAATTTTTGAGAAAATACCGCAGGGAATGAGTTAAAGCCTTCACTAGCAATTGGTCAGCGGCTTCTTGATTTGCTTCCTTAGCTCGCAGCAATACGCGAGATGCTATTGGTGAATATTCGATTGCAGAAATAACTGGATAGGTCTCATCTAAAACCTTTATGCCACGATGATAAATGTGTGGATGCCAACTCTTTCGACAAATCGAACAGATTGATATACCAAGTTGGGAACATCCAATACATCTTGATGGGAAAACTAATTCGGCCAGGCTCTTCATCGGACGATTCTCTATCGCCTGATAATGTTTAAAGAGTTATTTAAATACTCTGGGGATAATTTTCAGGTTGTAGGCGAATTGGTCTGCCCCCAATTTGCTGTCCTGCGATTCTTGGTAAAGTGAGAACGAAATGTGCTCCACGTCCAGGCGCACCCCAAGCATCAAGTTCACCATTGTGTAATCGGGCATCTTCCAGCGCGATAGAAAGGCCTAACCCAGTTCCACCGCGTACTCGAGCCCGCGATGGATCCGCTCTCCAAAATCGATCGAAGATGCGAGATAGCGCTAAAGGTTCTATTCCAGTTCCGAAATCTCTAACTCCAACAGCAACTTCAGTACGGGTCGAAATTACAGTAACTTGAATAGGTTTATCTTCGGCATGGTCAAGGGCGTTGGAAAGCAAGTTGCGCATAATGCGCTCCACGCGTCGAATATCGGCGTTAATCATGACTTGTTCTGTCTCATGCTCGATGGATATTGAAATAATGTGATCGTGCGCATTGGCACGAACGTCTTCAGTACATCTTTCAATCAAGCTGATCAGATCAAAGTCCGCTGGTTCTAATACTGCAACTTCCGCATCAAATCGACTTACTTCTAGAAGATCTTCCAATAGCCGTTCAAATCGATCCAATTGCGCAACAAGTAGTTCCGAACTTCGTGAAATTGTCGGATCGAAACTATCTTTCTGGCTGTAAATAACTTCGGAGGCCATACGTAAAGTTGTCAATGGTGTTCTAAGCTCGTGAGAAACATC
>CANMCL010000004.1 GCA_947496345.1 Actinomycetota bacterium | reverse complement strand
GGGGGGTAGGTAAAACTCGCGCTCAATTTTGCGCTCGTATAGGGCAGACTTCACCTATGAGCAGAGTTTCCGCACGAATCGCAGCAATCGCAGAATCGGCCACTTTGGCAGTTGATGCAAAGGCGAAAGCCTTGAAGGCAGCCGGTCGCCCAGTGATTGGTTTCGGCGCTGGCGAACCTGATTTTCCAACTCCCGATTACATTGTTGAAGCCGCTGCGGCTGCTACAAAAGTTGTTGCAAACCATCGCTACACACCTGCGGCTGGTTTGCCAGAAATGCGCGAAGCAATAGTTGCAAAAACAAAGCGCGATTCAAATTATGCAATCACTGCAGATCAAGTACTTGTCACCAACGGCGGAAAGCAAGCGGTTTATCAAGCATTTGCCACAATCATTGATCCTGGTGATGAAGTTCTTTTACCATCACCATATTGGACTACTTATCCAGAGTGCGTACAGCTAGCTGGAGGAAAATCAGTTGAAGTTTTTGCTGATGAAACGCAAAACTATTTGGTAACTGTCGAGCAATTAGAAGCTGCTCGCACACCAAAGACAAAAGCGCTTTTATTTTGTTCGCCGTCTAACCCAACTGGTTCGGTTTACTCAGTTGAGCAGGTTAAAGCGATTGGCGAATGGGCGCTAAAAAATAATATTTGGGTTATCTCAGATGAGATTTACGAACATTTACTTTATGACGGTGCAACTGCACCATCGCTGCCGGTGCTTGTCCCGGGGCTGGCAGATACTTGCATCATCATCAACGGTGTCGCCAAGACTTATGCAATGACTGGTTGGCGCGTCGGCTGGATGATCGGTCCAAAAGATGCGATTAAGGCCGCTACAAACTTACAGTCACATCTTTCTTCAAATGTTTCTAACGTTTCACAGCGTGCCGCGATTGCAGCGCTCACTGGTGATCTATCTGCAGTGCACAAGATGGGTGAAGCATTTGATCGTCGCCGCAAGTTAATCGTTGGCTTGTTAAATGAAATTCCTGGATTTGTCTGCCCAACTCCAACTGGTGCTTTCTATGTTTATCCATCAGTTAAAGGCGTTCTCGGTAAGACCATTCGCGGCAAAACTCCAAAGACTTCTGCTGAGCTAGCGACGCTAATTTTGGAAGAAGTTGAAGTCGCAGCAGTTCCGGGTGAAGCATTTGGTCCATCTGGATACTTACGTTTTTCTTATGCCACAAGTGATGAAGATATCGTCGAAGGCATTGGCAGAATAAAGAAATTACTTACTGAAGGTTAAGACCAATCAGATTTACTTCTGGTTCTAAGGTAATTCCGAAAGCATCTTCAACGTGCTTTTGTGCGCTTTTCGCCAGGCTAGCAATATCTTGAGCGGTTGCATTGGCTGCGTTGGTCAGAGCTAAAACATGTTTGCTTGATACACGGGCTCCCCCGAAAGAATCGCCTTTCTTAATTCCTGAGTGCTCAATTAACCAAGCAGCGCTCGTTTTAATTCGGCCATCTGCTTGTGGCCAACGCGGTGCATCTGCCGGAAGTTTTGCAGCTGTTGCCGCATCAATTATTGGATTAGTAAAGAAAGAACCCGCAGACCAAGAATCGCGATCGCTGGGATTTAACAACATTCCTTTGGCAGCACGGAGTTCAAGTACTGCTTTACGGGTTGCGACAACCGACGCTTTTTCGCCGACACCGATCTCCAATTTTTTAGCCAATTCAGCATAGGTAATTGGATTTGATTCCACGCCCATACGCAATTGGAATTGAACTTCGATTACTACGTAACGTCCGGGATGTGCCTTGAAATAAGAGTTACGGTAAGAAAATTGGCACTCTTCATTTGTGAAGGTCTTAATCTCTTTCTTTTGGCGATCGTATGTGCGAACACGAGTAATAAACTCACTTACTTCGTGGCCATATGCGCCAATGTTTTGAATTGGTGATGCGCCTACTGAGCCCGGAATTCCGCTTAGAGTTTCAAGTCCGGCGAAGCCACGCGCAACGGTTGATTTAACAAAATCATCCCAACTCTCGCCAGCGCCAATCGAAAGTGTGGCGCCACTGCAAGCATCTATCTCGGCTTCAAGTGATTTATTGGTGATGCGAATTACTGTGCCATCAAACCCGTCATCTGCGACCAAAATATTGGTGCCGCCGCCGATGATAAGAATTGGTGAATCACCAGCCGCTTCTATCGCAGCGACAATCTCTTTTTCGTTGTGAGCATCCACGAATTTTTTGGCAGGCCCGCCAACGCGCAAGCTGGTGTAGTGACGGAGTTCGGCCATGAGTACAGGTTACCTGCGTGGGCTTAATATTGCGCTTTTGCCCCTGAAGCGCTCGAGGATGCGGTCGTAATTCTTCTTTGATTGGATCTCTCGAAATTCTTCCTCGGTGTCGTAATAACCGTGGTGACGCGCTTGTTCAAGCGGCAGATCTATCTGCAATAGCCGACCATTTGATTGGCGCAAACGCAATGAAAATTCGATATCTGCATTGCGGTAATAAATTGCGCGATTGTTAAATCCACCTGCATTTGTTGCATCTTGCACATTAAGCGCCAAAAAGTAGCTAAAGAGCACATCTACTTCGCCAGCGCCCTTGTCATCAACGCTGCGCCATTCATCCTCGGTATTTACCAAACCGCCACGCCAACCAACGGCGCTGAATTCGCCTTTACTTAACTCTGTCATAACTAGGGATATCGCGTCACCGGTGAACCTGGTCGATGGATCCATTACGACTAGGAATTTTGAAGAAATATTCTTTAACAACGCATTGGCGTTTTCGCCCCAGCCAAAGTTCTCAGTTATTGAAATCAAATGAAATTGCAGATCAATTTCTTCCACGAGCTCGGCCGGATCTCCGCTGACCAGAGCGATAATCGGAGTATCGGTGTGCGCCTTGATGGCGCGCACAGTTTCGGCGGCATCTGCTGTAAAACCATCGATAATCATTGTGATTGCGATATTGCCATTCACTTTTATGGCTTTGATATCGCGCGTTGAAGCGTAGGTTGGAAAGCGTTCTTTCTCTCGAAATTCAAAGCCACCAGCGACATCAATTACTTCAAAGCCAAGTGCTGCGATCTGATCACGCAATTGATCTGCTTTAGCAAAATCCTTCGCTGCTCGCGCATCCAATCTTTCTTGCGCCAGGACTTCCTTGCTCTTTGCTTCACTCATTTCTTAATGACAACCGCTTTTGCCATGCCCAGCACCTTGACGCCGGCTGATGTCGCAACGAGATCTATTTTGATTTCTTCACCATTTACTTCAACCACAATTGCGTTGATTGTCAGATCAACTTTTTCGCCTGCAGGGACAATAACTGGCTTGATAAATCGAGCGCCAAATTCTTTAACACTGGCAGAACCGCCTGACCAATCGGTTACATACTTTCCGACAAGTGCCATTGTCAGCATTCCGTGGGCGATCACATTTGGCAGGCCCACAGAGAGCGCAAATTCTTCGTTTTGATGAATTGGATTTTGGTCGCCGCTGGCATCGGCATAGGCCTTTAGCAAAGCACGATCTAGATAGACAATCTTTTCAGGAATGGCGGAACCGACGTTAATCATGCGCGCACCACCAGCGTTGACCAGGAAGAGATAACTAAATCTTCGCCGCGGTATAAATCCGAGCGCACACTAACGATTTCATTACCGGCTGCAACGCGATAGCTTTCAATAGTTGCAGAACAGCGCAGGTTATCGCCAGCCTTTACGGGAGCAAATACTTCAAACTTTTGATCGCCATGAACTAAGCGTGACCAATCCAAACCAATTTCTGGCTTAGTTAAAATACTTTGGAATTGATCAAGTGAAATACGAATTGTGAATGTTGGTGGTGCAACAGATGTATCAGTTTCGCCAATTACGGCCGCGAAGGCATCAATTTCAGATTGGGTAATTGCGATGGAATCAGCACCAGCGAAGGTGCGCCCGACAGAATCGGGTGCGAGCATTAGCGAGTTTCGCGGTGAAGAGTTGAAGATTTGCAACGTGGACAGAACTTCTTGAGTTCCATACGGTCTGGATCGTTGCGGCGATTCTTCTTCGTGATGTAGTTGCGCTCTTTGCAGTCGACGCAGGCCATGGTGATCTTTGGACGAACGTCCGCGCTCTTGCTTGCCATGGTCTTGCTCCTTCTATCGAGTTTGTTGACTGCTTAGTACGAGGCGCTTAGGTTACCTGAGCGATCTCGTAGCGCGAAATTCACGCCTGTTGAACTAGTAGCGGAGGCGGGATTTGAACCCACGACACAGCGATTATGAGCCGCTTGCTCTACCAAGCTGAGCTACCCCGCCAAGGGTTGTGCATTTTCGAGCCCCCCACCGGAATCGAACCGGTGACCTTTTCCTTACCATGGAAACGCTCTACCGTCTGAGCTAGGGGGGCAATAGGTAGAGGTGTGAGTGTACGACAGTTGCGGCAAAAGATAAAAATTAGCGCCTTGGATCAAGCGTGACTTTGCCTGTTGTCTGTCGGGCGAGCATCGCTTGGTGAGCAGTTTTCGCCTCAGATAATCCATAGGTTGCACCAATTACTGGTTTTAGCGCACCTGAAGAAATCAGTGCAAACAAATCAGTTAATACATCGCCCATCAACTCTTTCTTTCCAAAGCAATGTGAAAGCCAGAATCCAGCAACTGTCTTGGTTCCGCCCATTAACACGCCTGGGTGAATTGGAGTTGGCGCAGTTCGCGATGCCATTCCGAAAGTAATCAAGCGGCCAAATGGCGCTAATACTTCAAGACTGGAATCAAAAGTTTTGCCACCAACCATTTCTAAAACAACATTAACTCGCTTGCCACCATTTGCAGCAATCATCGCAGCTGCCAAATCTGCGGAATTTGCGTCAACCGTTGCATCTGCGCCAAGTGACTTTGCTAATTTATTTTTAGATTCTGACGATGTAACCGCAATAACTTTCGCGCCCCACATTTTTGCGAGCTGTATTGCAAGAGTTCCAACGCCACCAGCACCAGCCTGAACAACAACACTTTCACCTGGCTGCACATGTGCCATGGTTTTTAAAATATGCCAAGCAGTTGTTCCTTGAACCAACATTGCAATCGCTTGTTCGTCACTTACGCTTTCTGGAATCTCAATACACATCGCTTTTGGAGCCAGTGCTTTTTGAGCATAGCCACCTGTGCTTGCGCCTGCTAAGACACGTCGTCCACTTGCAGTCTTTCCAACAACTTCCAATCCGGGAATTAGAGGCAAAGTCTGCTTAGAAAGATAGGAGTTTTCGGTCTGGTGTGTATCAGCATAGTTAATGCCGATACAACTGACATCAATTAACTCTTCCCCATCTGATGGGACTGGATCTGGAAGATCCACCAATTGCATAACTTCGGGCCCACCAAATTGAGTTATTTGAATCGCTTTCATTTGTTATCGCAAGAACAACGATCGCTTTCAGAAACGCCGTGGAGTGCTTCTTCGATATGTTCGCCGCAGCCTGACCAAGTAAATTTCTGGCACTTCTTACACACCACACGTGAACACATTTGAGCCTCCAATTAAAGATGCATACAGTCTAATACTAGAAATACTTGCGGAAGATCTTCCTGATTCGCCTAGTAATGCGCTTGTTTAGCTTGAGGGTTTGATCGATTGGTGAGACCGACATAATTTTTACGTGTGCTGGCTCGTCAGGTGTAATGACATCTTTGAGTGCTGGTGAATTTTGGTCCAGCGAATCAGCTATGCGATCAATACTAGCTACCATTGAAAGGCCACGAACTATTTGCTCTTGGTCAGCATCTTTAGCTTCTTCGATCAGAGATTCAGCCAGAACCGCTCCGGCATCGCGGGCATCATCCGTCGCTGTCGTAGTCGCTTCAAAATCTTCATCCTCATCAAATTTCGTTGATATTGCGAAACTTGCGGCTGACAGCGCAACTGCAATTTGTTTTTGAGTCGAATCCGCGATTCCGCCGCTCACAGCAGAATCAAATAACGTGCGTGCGATCGCTCTGACTTGTAGCAGAGTGTGTTCAATTGCTATTCCTTCAATGTAGACACTTTCTGCTTCATCTTTTTCGGCAGTTGGAAACCACCTTGCGTGTCCGCGCGCTTCTACAGATTGAGCGCGTATCGCGGGAATAGCTTCCATGAGCAAGCGCGCTTTTGCTAACCAATTACCCGCTTCTTTCTGGGTGTAACCGGCTGCTACGCCTTCAGACATTTGTGCAAGTAGATCTGCCGCCTTCTTGCTCACTGCGGTTATCTGATCTGTTGCACGCCCAACCGGAGTTTTAGCGTGCGAGAAGTAAGAGAAGAGAATTGCAATTACTGCGCCAATTAGCGTTGAGCCTAAGCGATGTGCTGCGGTGGTGCCGCTGATTCCTGGACCAATAACAATTAGCGCAGTGACTGGAACATTCACTGATGCAACTTCTCCTAGGTGAAGAGCCCGCGCCACGACTGCGCAGAAAATAACTGTTAGACCCACGGCGATAAAACCAACATCAAAGATAGAGACATTTATTAGCGCAACGGTTGCTCCGATTGCTGTGCCGACGATCTGACCAAAACCTTCGCGTACTGATTTGTGGAGTGAGATTCTGATAGAAAGTGTGCAGACGATTGCGGCGACCACACCGCCGTCTTCAATTAGTAAGTCACCGACTTGCCAGGCAGTAGCCCCAGCCAAGCCAGCGACAATTATCTGGCGGACCCATACTCGGCGGTCAGCAAACAATTTCTTTAATTTCTTCCACATGATGTGGTTAAGTTTAGTAGGCGCGCACCATTTCGCTCATGCGAGCCGCGTTATCTGCAAGATTTCCACGAGAAAGCGCTCCGCCGATGAGTAGAGCGGTGTCTTTGCCATACATATCAATCATTTCGGGGATTCGCTCCAGAGTCATTCCGCCAGCAGGTGCGATCCATGCTGGTTTTAGTTTTCCTAGCTGCGAGCGAGATTTTGCTGCGATGTCCAGGCATTGTTCTTCGCTAAACGAGAATCGACCACCAACATTTGGGAATATCGAGATATCCGCACCAGCTAGGCGCATCAAGGTCCCGAAGATTATTCCGTGTGAAATACCTTCGTTCTTTGATATTACAAATGAACCCAACATTGATGGGTGTCCTTGTATTGGTAGCGCCAATGAATCATCAGCTGCCAATACACGTAACGAATCAAATCCAGTGATGCCAGGAAGAATCAACAGTGCACCAGCACCAAGTTCTTTCGCGGTGTAGGCCGCATCTTTCACCTGGTCAAATGGCAGATTTAGACTTGGCGCATATGCGGTTTTGCCACCCGTAACTTCATTTGCTTCAGCAACCGCGCGCGCAACCAAAGTGACTCGCTCTTTCCAAGTTGCCCAAGGTTGATTTGCCAGACTGTGATCATCTTTTATTAAATCAAAACCCGCCAGCGCTAAAGTGCGCGCCATTTCTGCAAGCGTTGCGGGATCAGAACCCATTGGCTTTAGCGCTGTGGTTAGCAGGGGACGTGATTCAGCTTTTAATAAAGAACGAAGTCCACTTATTCCAAAACGAGGTCCATTGAATTTATCTAGGAATGAAGAAGGAAGCTTGAGGTCAACTATTCGCACGCCGGGAAAAAGTGATGCATTTCCCCAAAGTACATTTAGCAGTTGAGTCAGTTCACCGCCAGCAACATCTGGATTGTAAGAAATCGTTATTAAATGGTTGGTTTTATCGCTCGAAGTTATCTCTTCGATCTTGCCTACAACTTGATCCTGAATCCAACTTGGTGCCAATTCGAATGGAAACTCAATGGTTTGTTCTACTCGAATTAGATCCGCAATCGACTTTGGATCTTCTCCAATGTAGGAATATGAAACGTAAATTCGATCCATTAAAGTGCTTCCGCCTTTGCGCTGCTATGTACCGTTACCGAACGTTGTTCTTCCAACTCTGCCTCAACAATACTCAACTTTCGGTCAAGTGAAATCTCCACGGCGCGAATTAACGCTTGGGCATCCATGGAGTATTCAGCCATCAAATACTTCTGAGATGCACCGTGCGCATAAGTATCCTTTAAGCCAATGCGTTGAAGTGGAACTCCAATACCGTTTTCTGCCATCACTTCAGCAACTGCGCTGCCAAGTCCCCCAATAATTGAATGATTCTCCATAGTGATTACGCCGTGTTTTGCGCTCTTCAAAGCAGAGATGATTCGGGGATCGGTAAATGGTTTCAATGTTGAAACGTGAAGGTGCGAAACTGATACTCCACGATCTTGCAGAAGTGGAATCGCGCGAAGCGCTTCTTCGGTCATGATTCCAGATGTAATAAGCGTGATATCTGAACCCGTAGAAAGAATTCGTGCAGTATTTAGCGCAAACGGTTCATCCTTCGGGAATATGCGGCTTACTTCACCACGAAGCATGCGGATATAGACAGGTCCATCAATTTTGTGAGCAACTTCAATTACAGATTCCACTTCAGTTGCATCTCCGACTTCAAGAATTGTCATATTTGGAATCGCGCGAATGATTGCAATATCTTCAATTGCCTGATGCGTCACTCCACCCGGTGTCATGATGCCTGGAAGAAATCCGACAAGGCGAACTTTCAGTGAAGGATAAGCAACAGACATTTGCAGTTGATCTAAAGGGCGGCGATATAGAAACACCGAGAAGGTATGTAGCCAAGGTTCGAAACCTTCGCGCGCTAAACCCGCAGCAAAGCCAAGCATATTTTGCTCAGCCATACCCATTGAGAAGAAGCGATCTGGGTAGGTATCACGCCATTTACCAACTTCACATGAATTTGTTAAATCTGCAGATAAAACCAGAACTTTTGGCTTATCTTTCGCCCAATCGATAAAGTTCTGTTGATGTGGTCGTGCGACAATTTCGTAACTCATTTCACCATCTCCTGATAAGCCTTCTCGTATTTCGCACGTTCCTCAGCGCCGGTGAATCTCAAATAATGCAGAGTTGGTTTGCGTTCTTCCATAATCGCCAATCCGCGCACTGGATCTGTGTAACAAAGCAACATATGTGGCTTATCGGTCTCTTCTCTGGCTGCAGCAAGAAGTGCAGAAATATCGTGACCATCTAGAACGGTCACATCCCATCCGAATGCACGAATTCGATCTGCAAGTGGCTCAATCTTCATAACCTTATCCATTGGGCCATCGCATTGATTTAGATTTACATCAACAATTACGCGCAATTTATCTAGGCCATGGAACTTCGCAGCCTGCAGCGCCTCGTAAGTTTGGCCTTCTTGGAATTCGCCATCGCTCATAAATACCCAGGTGTTGCCCTTCTCTTTCTTGAGCTTTCGGGCAAGTGCGATTCCTCCTGCCTGAGATAGCGCTTGGGCCAGTGATCCAGTTGTTGTTTCAAATCCTGGCGAATGTTCGGCTCCAATCATTTCCACTGTTGATCCATCACGATTGAAGTGTTCTAAACCATCTTCACGCAAGCGTCCGGTTTCGATAAGTGCGGCGTAAATTACCAATGCGTAATGTGCAGGGCTTGAAATTAATCGATCGTATTGATCTCCAGGTGCTCCATGAAATTGCTGACCTGTCTTATAGGTATGTATTCCAACTTCAGGCACACCGATAAATGCAGGAGGATCAATCGGTTGGCCAACTGGTGCAAAATTAAGAATCGCTCCATATAGAGATCCCAATAATTCGGCGGATGAGCAAGCTTGGCTCATATATCCACCGTTGTTAGCGATTGAATGCTCTAAAACCCTACGACGGATTCCTTTTGCAATTCTTTCGATTTCCTTGATTTCTGCCGGGTGGTCATTCATTTCTGAATTCATAGCATCTACTTCTCTCCACTGGTTCGAACTTCTTCGATAATCTTTCGCATTTTCTGAGTTAGCGAAGGAATATCAGTATTTGAATGACGCTCGCGTACCGCCAATTGGGCAGCGCGCAGAACTCCTCGCGCAGCGCCTATTCGTAAATTAGGTTCTAGGGTTTCGATATCACTTGTCTTGGCAAGCCCGACAATACGACGAACCATCTTGGCTGCAGCGAAACCAATTGCATCAACCTTCCATTGAGCTAATAACTCTTCAAGCAATTGGTCGCTAAAGACGCGCTTATCAACACGGCTAGGCCAGAGCATGCGGAAGTTTTTCTCGAAAGCGCGCCACAGTTCTTCTGGAAGTTCGGAAATGTAATCTGCATGTTCAGTTCTACCTAGTGCTGTAGCGCGTGCCAACGCGATGTAAAAGTTTGCAAAACAAGCTCCAATATCGAATCCAATTGGGCCGTAGAACGAGAACTCTGAATCAAATGCTCTGGTAGAAATTGCTTTCCCGGTCGCATCCGACTTAACCATTACAGAACCTGTATGCAAATCCCCATGAAGTAGGGCTTCAGCTGAAGTCATAAATTTATACTTAAGTTGGCCTATGTCTTGCACCATTTGCTTATCGTTGATTATCGCCTCAACATCAACTTTATTCTCAGGTAAATACGAATTTCTATCTGCTGGGAAATAGGGTTCGGTAAAGACTAAATCTTCCGTAATTAAACAGAGTTCTGGATTTATTGCACGAGCAATTCCTTTGTAGTGTGCCTCTGCTCCTGTGCCAAAAATAGAGGTGGCAAAAAGCACGCGAGCGATGTATTCACCCATTGCTTCTGCCGCGCCAAAGTGCTGTTCGCCTAGATTTAAAGCGGTTCGCCAAACTTTATGATCTGATAGGTCTTCCATTGCAATTATGTATCGCTCAGAATCATAGAAGTAAATTTCAGGAACAAGATGCTTAGCAGCCGAGGAATGGATCATCGTAGTTTCATACTCAATACGAGCGCGATCAGGTGACATTGGCCAAGAAGGTCCGACTAAACGAACATATGGAAGGGATTGCTTGAGCACAATTCCCTTGCCTTGCTTATCCTTAACAATGTAGACAACATTCAGATTTCCATCACCAACTTCTTTCATATCCACGATTGATCCAGCATCTATAACTGATGTGATCTCTTTATGGGATGCGAGATAAACAGCGATATTTTCAACTGTTAAGAACTCGTATGAATCTGACATTCTTTAATCTTTTCCGTTCTGTGTTAAGTAGCTGAAAGCGTTACACAATCTCGTATCACCGCGGGAAAGCTGCCGCCACGCCTCCGTCGACAGCAATTACGCTGCCGGTAGTACGTGACGATTCGGGCGAAAGGAGGTAGGCGACGGTATTTGCCACATCGACACTTCTCACTCTCTCATTAAGAATATTTCTGGATGCGTAAAAATCTTCTAATTCCTCTGGTTTAACTCCATGCGCTGCTGCTCTTTGTTCGCGCACGCCACCTTCCCAGAGTTTGCTGTTATCAAATACAGCATCTGGGTTAACCGCGTTTGCACGCATTCCAAATTTTCCACCTTCAATTGCAGCGATACGCATCAACTGCAACATCCCCGCTTTTGAAGCGGAGTACCCACCAAAGCCTGCGCCCGGTGCGAAGGCATTCTTACTCGCTACATAAACCAAAGAACCACCCATGTTTTGGCGACGGAAAGTCTTCATGGCTTCTTTTGTTAACATAAAAGCTGATGTTAAATTTATTTCTAAGCCGCGTCGCCACTTTTCAGCGGTGAGATCTTCCAAAGAATCGGAAACACCTATTCCAGCATTGAGAATTACTCCATCAAGTCCACCAAAATGTAAAACTGTCTTTGAAACTGTAGCGACCACATCTGCTTCTTCTGATTGATCGCCTACAAAAAGAAGTGGTGGATTAAATTTATTCGACTTGAATTCGCGCTCAACTTCTTCAACACCAGCGGATTCAATATCTGCCAGCACTACGTGTGCGCCACGGCGTCCTAATTCCAGGGCTATTCCGCGTCCTATTCCACTTCCCGCGCCAGTTACGATAAATATGCTTCCATCGAATTGCGCGGGCGCTGGACGATTCTTTAACTTAAATAGTTCTAGCGGCCAATAGTCGAAGCCAAATGTCTCTGACTCGGCAACGCTGGCGCCTTGTCCAAAGCAATCACGAACGCGTGCTGCAACGCTGTGGGTGTGGAAAGAGATATCTGCCAACATCGCTGCATCTTTCAAATTAGAAGCGGTTGTAATTGCGCCGAGTTCTGGAATTAAAATTACCTTCGGATCATCACCGTGTGATGAATAACCTGCTGGCAGTAAATGTTTATTTCTTTCAAAATACTTCTGGTGTTCGCTGCGATAGTCATCAATTCCACTTGCAACGTCGGTCTTGGATACTGCCGCAGACTTTGGACGGATGCGCATCATGTGATCGGCGCTAGCTACTCCGGCATCTAAAATTTCTTTAAGGTCCTTGCGAGCTGAAACTTCGGCTAAGCGGTTATCAATCCTTAATACCTGCTTCTTGCCTAACTTGCCTCGCAATGTGAGTAAAAGATCCTTTAACTCGGCTTCAGGAAGATCGTGGTGTGCAAATTTGGCTGCGGGACGTTTAACAAGTGAATCAAGATAGGAATCAGCCTTTGCAACTGCATCCATTGTTTTGCTGAAACAGTTGTCGCTTTGCTCATCCCAGACAACTAATCCATGGTGTGCAAGTACTACACCCTCGTAATCCCCTAGCTGTCCTACAATTTTCGATAACTCAAATCCTGGTCGCTTCCATTCCACATAAGCGAATTTTTCACCGAGTGCTTCACGGACAGCTTTTTCTCCGTTAGCGTGATTTGTAAGTGCGCATATAGCGTCAGAGTGCACATGATCAATATGTTTTGCCGGCAAGAAAGCGTGAAGCAAAGTTTCAATCGATGGACGTCGCGATGTTGGATCCACAAGAGCGCGCGTTACATAATCGACCATTACATCATCTGACATTTCAGAAAAATCCTGAAGCTGTAACAGTTCATCTAGATAAAGTCCTGGATAATCACGATCGACGCCGTACTGCATATCAGCGCCTGATCCTTTTACCCACAGCACTTTCTTCCGGCGGCCATAGTGATCAGAGATTTCACCTTTACTTGAAGTGTTACCGCCACCAAATACAACAAGGGACTGATCATTTCCAATTCGCTGCGAACGCTCAACTAGCTCTTCTAACGGTTTAAAATCACTCATAGCGTTTCACCTTTAGCGATTTCATATACCTTTAATTCTGTGATGACCGCGCTTATGTATTTTGCCGGGGTTACATCAAATGCTGGATTAAAAGTTTTTGCACCAGTAGGTGCAACTTGCTGGCCCTTAAAATGTGTTAGCTCTTCATCACCGCGTATTTCAATATGAATTTCAGAACCATCGGCAATGCTGCGATCAACTGTTGACTCTGGAGCAACTACTAAGAAAGGTATCCCAGCCGCGTGGCAGGCTAGTGCAACACTTAGCGAACCGATCTTATTTGCCGAATCACCATTTTTTGCGATGCGATCAGCACCGATTAGCGCTGCATCAATTCGCCCGCTGAGAATTGCCATTGCAGCCGCGCCATCAGGTTCTATGCGATAAGGAATATCGGATTTCATTAACTCCCAAGCAGTGAGGCGGGAGCCTTGTAGCAAAGGTCGGGTTTCATCTGCATAAACTTCTTTTACATTTCCGCGCTTATGTAACTCTTTAATTACACCTAGCGCTGTACCTGTTCCGGTCGTGGCAAGAGATCCAGTGTTGCAATGGGTAAGCAGTGTTAATGGTTTGCTACCCAATTTATTTATCAGCCAGTCAGCACCGATATTTCCCATGCTCGTACTTGACTCTTTATCTTCGCGTGCCAATTGATGTGCTGCAGTGAGAACTGCATCTCGACCCGCTGGTAAGTGCTTGCGGATTTGTTCAACTGCCCACGCTAAGTTAACCGCTGTAGGTCTGGCATCTCGCAGTGAATCAATATTGTGTTCTAGCTCTTTATCGCTTAACCCCTTGCGGCTAGCTTCATCAATTGCTAGCACAACTCCGTACGCACCAGCAACGCCTAGTGCAGGAGCACCACGAACTACCAAATTCTGAATCGCACCAATTAATTCAGCTACTTCATCGTATGAGTTATAAGTTTCGGATATAGGAATTTTTGTCTGATCCAGCAAAATTATCTTTCCGTCTTGCCAGACGATTGCCTCAAAAGCGCTAGACATTTACCTACTCCTTATTCAAGGTCTTGAACTTATCACCTTAAAAATTAAATCTAAAGCCGCCCTGCTTGATGCACGCGCTTTAAGAACTCTTGCGTCTTGGGATTAGTAGGGTTTTTGAGTACCTGCTCAGCGCTACCACGTTCGAGAATATTTCCTGATTCAAGGAAGCAAACTTCATCAGCGACTTGTGTCGCAAAGCCCATCTCGTGGGTAGCCAGAACCATGGTCATTCCATCTTGTTTTAAATCCCTAACGATGCTTAAAACTTCATTTACAAGAACTGGGTCGAGCGCAGATGTAATTTCATCTAAAAGTAAAAGTCGCGGATTTACAGCGAGTGAGCGAATGATCGCCACACGTTGTTGCTGTCCTCCGCTGAGACGATCTGGATATTCATCTGCTTTGTCGGCAAGATCAAATCGTGAGAGCAACTTTTTTGCTATATCGCGCGCTTCTTCAACTTCCTTGTTCTGCACCTTTACCGGCGCTAGCGTGATGTTCTCCAGAACTGTTTTGTGAGGAAAGAGATTAAAAGATTGAAAAACCATTCCCAATTTGCGGCGTATCTCGTCCACTTTAATTGCCGGATCGGTAATTTCTAATCCATCCAAAAAGATTTGCCCATCATCGATTGTTTCTAGCAAGTTGATGCAACGAAGCAGAGTGGATTTTCCAGAACCGGAAGCACCGATTAACACTGTGGCTGTGTGTTCGGGCACTTGCAAAGATAGATTATTTAATACAACTTCTGAACCAAAGGCTTTACGAACGTTTTGTAATTCCAAGACGTTAGCCATTAGATCGCACCTTCCGAGTTCTGTGCTTGAGTGCGTTGTCTGATTGCCCGATCGGTGTAGCGAGTCATCGGAATCGTAATCAGCAAGAATAGAATCGCTGCGACTACGTACGGCGTGTAATTAAAGGTGCGGCTGGCGTTTATTTGTGCCGCACGAACAGCATCAGTGACTCCAAGAATTGATACTAAACCTGTGTCTTTTAAGAGTGAGACAAAGTCATTTAAGAGCGGCGGAACAACTCGGCGCAAAGCTTGCGGCAAAACCACAAAGCGCATGGTCTGCCCAGAGGTTAATCCGAGTGAACGCGCTGCCGCTCTTTGGCTGGGATGTATAGAAAGAATTCCGGAACGAATTACTTCGGCAACATAGGCTGAGTAAGTAAGTACTACAGCGATGGTTCCGAGCACAATTACATTGCTTGAAATTCCTTGCAATCGAAGTGCGGGTACGCCAAAGCCGACCAACAAGATGATCAAGATAAGCGGAGCTCCGCGGAAGATATCAACGTATGCAGTTGCTAAAAATCTAAACGGGGTGAGCGCGGGAGATTTAGTCGTTCGCAGAAGCGCCAGACCCATCGCGATAATGCCGATGGCGATTCCACCAAAGAAAGTTAGTTGCAGGTTTATCCAAAGACCTTTTACGACTGTCGGGAATACTTCTTTGCCATATTCAATATCAAAGAAAGTGGTTTTTACTACCTCCCAGCCAGGAGATGTAATCAAAATTATTGCCAGAGTGCCAAGCACCAAAATTGATGAAACGGCCGCTATAAGGCTCTGCTTGCGATTTAACTTGCGACGAAGCGCGCGACGATCTAATTCGCGTGAGCTTGGCGACCAAGCAGAGGTTTTCTTCTCTGACATGGTCGCCAAACTACCGCGTTTATCTAACTTTTATTGCAATTTAGTAATGGTTACTTATGGCTTCAAGACAGGAGCGCCTGCATCAGTGGCGAGCCACTTATCAGTAATCGCAGCCAGTGTGCCATCGGCAGTTATTGCATCAACAGCGCCAGAAACACATGTTGTGATCTTGCTGTCTTTTGCGAGCAAGAGACCAAATTGATCTCCAGCACCAGTTGATGGAAGCTGACCAACAATTAAGCCATCAGTTACTTCTACTCCGGAGAGATAGAAAGCTGTAGGCAGGTCAACTACAAGACCATCAATCTGACCATTCTTAAGAGCAGTTACTGCAGCAGCGTTGTCATTGAATACCTGTGGCTTAGCGCCAATTTGGTTCTCAATAGCATCGAGTGATGTTGTACCAACTGCTGCACCAAGCTTTGCATCCTTTAGCTCTGCGATTGATGTCTTACCGACGATCTTGCTGCCCTTGTAAGAAACGATCGCTTGTGGTGCTGTGTAGTAAGGAGAAGAGAAATCAACTGCAGCTTTGCGCTCTTCAGTGATTGAGAATTGCTGCAAGTTAAAGTCGAAGTTCTTTTCACCTGGTGTGACGGCGCCATCAAAAGTGGTGCGAACCCAGACAACTTCATCATTTGAGAATCCGAGCTGCTTGGCAACTGCATAAGCAACTGCACCTTCAAAGCCTTCGCCAGACTCTGGCTTGTCATCGATAACCCATGGATAGTAAGCAGGCTCGCCAGTTGCGATTGTTAGTTTGCCTTCTGCAATTGTTGCGAGATCAGCCTTTTCGCAAGACGCTGACTCAACATCAGTAGATTCTGATTCTGAACAAGCAGTTAATCCAAATGCAAGAGCAATTGATACTGCGAATATGAGTGACTTCTTTTTCTTCACGTTGTCTCCCTTTCGTGGAGTTAGCAATACTCGCAAAGGCTATTAGCGCTCTTTAAATGTGTCTAATTGCGACAGACATGCAAATGAGATCTGCCCATACGCCCTGCTGGAGGCAGTACCTGGGGCAAACGAGGCATCCATGCCTTCCATATTGCGAGGGCTTAATCCTGCACTTACCCTTAGCCATTACCCAATTGGAAGCAAGGAGCTCACGTGAAGTACAAATCCTTTAAAGGTTTACTTACTAAAGATGAGTCTCTTATCCCTGCGACATTCATAGATAAGCTCGAAGATATTTTGCATGGTTTCCTCGGGATAGCTTTATTCGGCATTTCGGTACTGGCAGCTGGATACAGCTTGCAACGCCTCATTGAAACTCGCCCATTTTTCCCAGTTGGAATGATTCAGGGAATTAACGACATCCTGTTTGTTGTAATTATTTTAGAAATTATGCGAACTGTGATCGTGCGATTTACAGATGGTATTTTCCAACTCGATAGCTTTTTGATTATCGGTGTTATCGCAGCCGTTCGTCATATTCTTACTGTTGGAGCATCTCTGACTATGGAGAAAGAGAAGACAACTGAATACTTCAACCGTGCACTGATTGAAATGGGTGTAAACACGGGAATTGTTTTGGCGCTCGTCTTTGCGCTCTTTTTATCTCGCGCCGCCCGAAAGTCAGATAAGAGCAAATAAGAAAGCGAGTTGTTCAATAAATACGAACTACTCGGCCCCCGAAATACCACTCTGTAAAGAAGACTGTCCCACTTAAATCAACTGCAACGCCATGTGGGCTGTTTACAGCGCCATCGATTACATCAGGGGCGAGAGTTTCTCCATCCTTTATTTGATTGGGCCAACCTTCACCGCGCTCTGGCTTAATACTATGAATGAGAATTTCCACATTGTCAGCAAGATCTACCGAAAGCATTGCCCCATAAAGATCGGTCACAATAAGTAGATCATTACGAATGGCAAATGATGAAGGACCAATCATTAACTCAGAACTTACTGATTTCACATATTCCCCATTGAGGGTGAAAAAGACAATTCTTTTATTTCGCCGGTCAGCGATAACTACAAATGATTGCGGCCCACGGGTATCAATCAGAATGCCGTGTGGGCAGTTAAAAACCAAAGAGGTGGAAGAACCATCAAAGGTTTCGGAACTTCCATCAGGCTTAATGCGATGGACCAAGCTTTCTCCATATCCATCACCTATCCAGATATCTCCTTTGTAAGGCCCTTCTTCTTCAACAATTGCCAGGGTTGTGGGTTTCCAAGCGATTGCATCACCATCTTTAATGTTGGGTCTTGAGATCGTGCGCAGTAATTCACCTTTGCGATTAACTAAAAGAACTTGAGCCGCGGTCGTGCCACCTGGATCACAAATCCAGAATGAGTCATCACTGGAGTTAGGAACGACTGTTATTCCGTGTAAGACAGCGGCGCTAACATCGACCTTAACAAAAGTTTCATCGTCAGGGTTTAAGACAATAAATGCATGTCCGCCTGGGGATTCAAAAACTATATGGCCATCGCTCAAGATTCCAATGCCGGAGTGCATCCATCCATCTTTTGGATCACCGCTAAATAGTGTTTTCCAATTAATCTCTTGCGTAATGGACGTAGGCTTGCGCAACTTCGAATTGTGCGATGTAGATTCAGACATATCTTCCTTTTCGGCTTTGTCATTACAGTACTACACCGAACTCTTCTGCAACATAGATCCGGTGTTAAAAAGCTCGCACCGGCCGAACGAAACCGCTGAAGTCCTTATAGTTGCTCGTCAGGAAGCCGCCATTGAAAAAATGGGACCACGCGATGGTCGCATCACTCTCAGACGAGGACCAATAAAGGTTTCCTGCGAACACTCCAAGACCTTCTTCGTTGAGATTTTTCTGCATGATCATAATCTCATCTTTAGTTGGCAAGTAATAATCACTTTTAGTCGCCGTAGAGTAATCATCTGCAACACCTGCAGCATAAGAATTCTTTGCGACTCCAGAATGTTTTGCGACGATGGCGTCAGTTGCTGCCTGACCGCCAAACAATCCGCTATGGAGGCCGTTAACTGTTGCTAAGGCAACGCCTGTTTGGGTGTAGATGGAGTTCAATTGGCAATTGGCATTGCTTAATGCGCCACACTTTTCCAAAGTTGTAGCCCATACGCCTGTTGTGGCAGAAGAGGCAAATACTCCATCTGTCGGTGCCGCCTCAAGATAGTTAAAGTCTGGGGACTGATCGTTGTAGTCAACAAAAAAGATTAATCCACCGCCAGGGCCTTTGGAGCCAATTTTACAGAGTGATGTACCGCTACTTCCGCATATCGATAACTCAGTAATCTTTCCGCCGCTTGCGCCATCCGCGCCTTGTGCTCCAGGATCAAGTCGCTCGCTTCCCTTTGGACATCTTGATGTTCCAGGGTTGGTGATAACTTTTGTTGTTGAGTTAATACACGGTAAAGAATCCACTGATGAATTATCGAGCAAGCTAATTGTCTGTGCTCCAATTCCACCTACTATCAGTGCAAAGACGATAAGAAGCAGTCTGATTTTATCTCTGAAGATGGAGGCTAGATTTTTCAATATAAGCTTTCCGAAAATACATAAACACTTGTGCGAAGATCGCAAGAGTGATGAAGCTATAACACTGGTGGCGGGTGAAGGATTTGAACCTTCGAAGGCAGAGCCGGGGGATTTACAGTCCCCTCCCATTGGCCGCTCGGGCAACCCGCCAGGGTCATTCTTTTACGGCGGGCGCTAGATTACCTCAATTTATTATTGAGGGGTAATCGGCTATTTAGACTGTCTTTTCCATATAAAGAAGAGAACTAATCCTCCGCCGACAACCAAAGTAGCGCTAAGAATTAAATAAATGGAAATTTTATTTCCAGATTCGCTCGTGGGCACAATCTCTTCTGAAGTTTTTGTAGCGGTCTCCGAAATAGCCATTGGTGAAACCGTGAATTTATAATCGCCTGTAATTACGTGGCCATCAGCCGCCACAGCTCGATATTCCACTTTGATTAAGCCAGTAACATCCGAAGCTTCCAGATTTATGGACAGTACTGCGCCAGATACTTCAGGTTTTCCAGAAGTTAGCTCCTTACCAATTTCATCTATCACTGAGATTGAATTTGAATCTCCAATTGCAACTAATTCCTCTGCAAAAGTAAGCGAGATTGTGGGAGGCAAAGCAATTATTGTTGAATCTATCGCTGGATCCGCACTTACTAATACCGTATGCGCAGAGGCTGGTAGCGCGACTAAAGAGACCGCTAATACTCCTGCCGTAAGTAGCAACTTAAGTATCTTCATGCTTGCAGTCTATCCGTGGTGAACTTCATTATTTTCCTTGATAGCGATAACCTTGTCACATACCGGGATATTTTATATCCGTTCGCAAAAGGAGGGCCAGCCATGGCTGATAGCAGTTTCGACGTTGTTTCAAAGATTGATCGCATGGAACTTGATAATGCAATCAACCAAGCGATCCGCGAGATCGATACTCGTTTTGACTTCAAAAACACTGGTGCCAAAATTGAGATGGCAGGCGAGAAGATAAACATTGAAGCCGATACCGAAGAGCGGGCTAAGGCAACCCTAGATGTCGTAAAAGATAAGATGATTAAACGCGGAGTTTCTCTAAAGCACATCGATCCAGCCGAACCACAACTTTCTGGAAAGATCTACAAGATCTCTTGTCCGCTAAAGGAAGGTATCTCAACAGAGAATGCCAAGAAGATTGCAAAATTCTTACGCGATGAGGGCCCAAAATCAGTTAAGTCACAGATTCAAGGCGATGAACTGCGTGTAACCAGCAAGAGTCGTGATGATCTGCAAACAACGATGGCGATGATCAAAGAAGGCAAATGGGATTTCGCTGTTCAATTTGTGAATTTTCGTTAATTGAATAAAGAAAAACTTGGCCTTGTTTATGGGCTTGGTGCCTATGTGCTTTGGGGGCTTTTCCCACTTTATTGGCCATTACTCAAGCCAGCGACATCGCCAGAAATAGTTTCACACCGCGCCGTTTGGACCATGGTTTTTTGTTTCATTATTCTTGCAATCACTAAATCGCTTAAATCAACTTTAGCTACCTTTAAGCGCCCAAAAGTCGCTGCTAAACTCTTTACAGCGTCTATTTTAGTTTCAATTAACTGGTTAATCTACATCTGGGCTACAAATAACGGCCACGTGGTTGAGGCCTCACTCGGTTATTACATCAACCCACTTATCGCCATCGCCTTTGGAATAATCCTTCTTAAAGAGCGCATGCGCCTTATGCAATGGGTCTCTGTTTCAATAGCGACGATTGGTGTTCTTGTTCTGACAATTGATTATGGACGTCTGCCTTGGATTGCTTTTGGAGTGGCTCTTTCCTGGGGAACGTACGGATTAATTAAAAAGCAACTTAACTTAGGAGCCGTTGAAGGGCTAGCGATCGAAACGTTGATCGCGTTCATTCCATATTGCGTTTACCTATTATTTCTAGGCTCCAAAGGAGAAGGTCAATTTGGCCAAGGGGTATCCCTCACAATCTTATTAGTTAGCGCTGGCGCTGTTACCGCCATACCGCTACTTTTGTTTAACGCTTCTACAACTCGCTTACCTCTAACAACAATTGGCCTGCTTCAATACATCACGCCAACTCTGACTTTTATCATTGGCGTATGGGTTAATCACGAAGTAATGTCAACAGCGCGATGGATTGGTTTTGTAATTATCTGGATTGCGCTCTTTGTTTTAGCGTACGACTTAGTCCGTTCAGGCAGAGCGGTCAATAACAGCATCGCATAGCGAAAAGAGTGCGCCAGTTGCTGGGTTGACGGGCAAAGGACCCAAAGCGGCTCTTGCTTGTTTAGCAACCTGACCAAGCTGTTCGCGTGCTTGGCTCAATCCATCGTGGTTGCGTAGCGCTCGTAATACTTGCTGAACTATCTCTTCATCGTGAATTGGTGCGCTTAAAAGTTGCTGTAATTCGGCATCTTCGCTCTTGTCAGATGCCATCACATTTAGTGTGACTAAAGTTGGAACACCTTCACGTAAATCAGTACCAGGAGTCTTGCCTGATTGATTTGATTCGCTGGCGATATCAATTACATCATCAGCCAATTGGAAGGCGATACCAATTTGTTCACCAAATTTTGTTAGCGTCTCGGTAATTTCGCGTGGTGCACCTGAAAGCAGTCCTCCGAAACGTGCGCTGGTTGCAATCAAAGAACCAGTCTTATCCCCCACCACGCGCATGTAATGAGCTAATGAATCTTCACCATTTTGTGGACCTTGCGTCTCCATAATTTGACCGATAACTAAGCGCTCGAATGTACGCGCTTGCAAGCGCACTGCTTCAGGTCCAAGGTCTGCAAGTAAATCTGATGCCTTTGAGAAGAGATAGTCACCGGTCAAAATTGCGATGGTGTTTCCCCAGCGATTATTCGCGCTCTCAACACCGCGACGTAGCGGTGCTTCATCCATAACATCATCGTGGTAAAGCGTTGCTAGATGAGTTAACTCGCAGACAACGGCGGCAGGAATTATCTCTTTGCGGGTGCTGTCACCGAAGTGCGAAGAGATCAGTGTTAGAAGTGGGCGTAAACGCTTACCTCCCGCAGCAACTAAATGACGTGAAGTTTCTTCAACAAGCGGGTAATCACCTTTTATATGTTCGCGTAGCAACTCTTCAACGCCTTGCATGCCGAGAGCAAGATCAGCCTCTAAAGAGGGATCTAGATCTGGAATGCCGAAGGATGACATTAGCGAAGGAAGCTGGCGGTGCTTTGAATGAAGTTAATCAAAGGCGTTGGATAAATACCAAGTGCGAAAGTCACGACCGATGAAACTATGATTGTAATCTGTGTGTAAACAGATGGAATAACTACGCTGGTCCCATCTTCAACTGGATCTTTAAAGAACATTAGAACAATCACACGAATATAGAAGAACGCTGCAATCGCCGATGAAAGTACACCGGTAATCAAGATCGCTGTTGATCCACTTTCGTATGCTGCAGAGAAGATAGAGAACTTTCCAATAAATCCACTGGTAAGCGGAATACCTGCGAAGGCGAGTAAGAATCCAGCAAAAGCGGTTGCTACCCAAGGAGAACGCTTGCCGAGACCGCTCCAACGATTTAGATCGGTGACTTCACCAGCTGAATCTCGAACTAAAGTCACAACGCCAAATGCGCCAACTGTGGCAATGCCGTATGCAAAGAGATAGAAGATTGAGGCATCTAAACCAGATTTGTTGAGCGCGATAACACCAGATAACAAGAAACCGGCGTGCGCAATGGATGAGTAAGCGAGCATGCGCTTAACATCACGCTGTGCAATCGCAACGAGTGAACCAAAGACCATTGTGATCAGCGCAATTGCGATCAGCGCTGGGCGCCATTGCCAATATGCCTCAGCGAATGAGACGTAGAAAATTCGCAGCATTGCGCCAAATGCCGCAACCTTTGTAGCCGCTGCCATAAATGCAGTAACTGCTGTTGGTGCGCCTTGGTAAACATCTGGAGACCAAGCGTGGAATGGGACGGCTCCGACTTTAAAGAGTAAACCAATAGAGAGAAAAGCGATCCCGAGAAGTAGGTAAATATCGTTACCTGTACCGCCAACAACTGCAGCATGAATTCCGGCAAAGGTTGTTGATGCTGAATAACCATAGAGATAAGCAACGCCCATCAAGAAGAATGCGGATGAGAATGCGCCAAGCAAGAAGTACTTAAGTGCTGCCTCTTGTGACATCAAGCGGCGGCGTCGTGAAAGTCCTGCCAATAAGTAAAGTGGAAGTGAGAGCACTTCGAGTGCAACAAAGAGCGTTATGAGATCAGTTGCTACTGGGAAGAGCATCATTCCGGCTACTGCAAATAGGGTCAGCGGATAAATCTCAGTGACTCTTAAATCTTTCTGCAAAGAAGCGCGTTCTTCATCTGAACCAGGAAGGGCTGATGCGAGTGCTGTGAAATTCTCCTGATCAGCAAGCAGTAAGACTGCAATTATTGAAATCACCAGAATTGATGCTTGCAGCAACATACCTGCGCCATCGAAGGTCACTGACTCCATGGCAGCAGTTGTTGAAGAGCTGTTTCGTAGGCGGATTACTGAAGCAAGTGAAAGAACGAGCGCGGTCAAAGTAATAAAGAGCTGTGAACTTGCTCGGGCTGAGCGAGGTGCGAACGCTTCAATTAGTACACCGATAAGCGCTCCGGCGAGAACGATAAGCATCGGAGTAAGAAGTGCATACTCAAGAGTTGGCGATACAAAGTCAATCATTACTTGCCCTCACTAATTGTTGGAGCAGGATCGGTAAATCCTTGTTGTGTAATTACAGTTGTTGCAGCCGGATTAATAATGTTCAGCACTGGAGAAGGGTAGAAACCTAGAGCCACGATAATCGCAATAACTGGAGCGATCGCAACTTTCTCACGCAAAGTCAGATCAGGTAAATTCTCATTTCCAGGAGTCGTTGGACCGTGTAATGCGCGCTGAACTGGAATCAGGATGTAGAGCGCAGCCAGAACAATTCCGAAGGTGGCAATTACTGCAGCAACTGGATAACGAGTAAAGGTTCCGACTAGAACTAAGAATTCACTCACGAAACTGGAAAGACCAGGAAGTGCCAAGCTGGACAAACCTGCAATAAAGAAAGTCCACGCCATTATCGGAGTCACTCTTTGCAGACCGCCAAAATCTGCAATGGTTGAAGATTTGCGACGCAAGATCATAAAGCCGGCAATCAAGAAGAGCGCTGCAGTCGAGAATCCGTGGTTAAACATATAAAGAGTTGCCCCAGAAAGTCCTTGCGTAGTCATCGCAAAGATGCCCATCGTGATGAAACCGAAGTGTGAAATTGAAGTGTAGGCAATCAGGCGTTTGATGTCTTTTGCGCCAATCGCCAAGAACGCTCCGTAAAGAATTGAGATCACGGCAAGGGTAATAATTAATGGCGTAAAAGTTTTGCTCGCATCTGGAAACAGTGTGAGGCAGTAACGGATCATTCCAAATGTTCCGACTTTATCGAGCACGCCCAAAAGCAATACTGATGTACCTGGGGTTGCTGACTTTGCGGCATCAGGAAGCCAGGTGTGCATCGGCCAAAGTGGGGCTTTAATAGCAAAGGCAATAAAGAAGCCAAGGAATAAGACGTTCTCCATCATTGGAGTGAGAACTGTATGCAGACCAGCAAGAGTTGTTATGTCGAATGTTCGGTTGCCATAACGCGTTGACATAACAAAGATGCCGACAATAGATGCCAACATCAAGAGGCCACCGAAAAGGCTATAGAGCAAGAATTTAACTGCCGCTGCTGCGCGTTCGCCGGAGCCAAATCCACCAATCAGGAAGTAAACCGGAACCAACATCGCCTCAAAGAAGACGTAGAACAAGAAGACATCGGTAGATGCAAATACACCAATCATCATTGTTTCTAAAACGAGAATTAGCGAATAGAAAGTTTTCGCACTCCATCGCCCGCCTTCAGATTCGTTCCATCCGGCAATGACGACTATTGGGGTTAACAGCACGGACATAAGAATCAAAATAAGCGCGATACCGTCAACGCCAAGTGCATAGTTGATACCAAAAGCTGGAATCCAAGGACGCGATTCCACAAACTGGAATCCAGGTGTATTGAAATCAAAGTTAATGGTCATCAGAATTCCAACCACAGCAACTAATACTGTGGTGGCAAGTGCGATCTGCTTCGTCAACAAAACATTACCCTTTGGGGCGAAAGCCAGCGCTGCAGTGCCAAGTAAAGGTAACAACATAGAAAGCGTTAACCAGTTCATATTTGCAAGGTTCATTGTGTGACCACCCAAATTGCTGCGATCAGCACGGCTGCGCCAACCAGAATTAACGCTGCATAGCTACGGACAAATCCAGTTTGAGATTTACGTAGTGATGAACCAGAGCCGATCGCCATCTGACCGATGCCTCGCACTGCGCCGTCAACAACGCTTTCATCTACTTTAACTAAAGCCGAAGTAAGTGCCTGTCCTGGGCGCATAAACAAAGCCTCGTTAACGTCATCTTGCAACAAGTCGCGACGGGCTGCGCGAGTAAAGACTGAAACATTTTCGGGAGCCACGGAATCGACTTCAGAGAGTTGATACTTAATGATCGCAATTGCAACACCAATCGCAACCATAGTTAAGGCCAGCCCAGAAACTACGATCGGAGGCAGTAATTCCGTGTGCTCGCCGTGCTTTTCAAAGAGCGGTTCTAACCAATGTTTGAAAGCTTTCCCTTGATGGAGCAAGTAGCCCGAGACAACCGAACCAATTGCGAGAATTGCCATTGGAATCCACATTAACGCTGGTGACTCGTGCGGATGTTGATTATCGTCCCAGCGCTTTGGGCTAGTGAAAGTTAAAATCATTACGCGGGTCATATAGAAAGCAGTTATTCCTGCACCTAACAGCGCGGTTCCACCTAAAAGAATTCCCTTTATTCCACCCGCATTAAGTGCAGTTTCAATCAACATATCTTTTGAGTAGAAACCAGCAAATGGTGGTACACCGATAATCGCTAGATAACCAAACCCGAAAGTTACAAAAGTGATCGGCATAAATTTTCGAAGTGCGCCGTACTTGCGCATATTTACTTGATCATTCATCCCGTGCATAACCGAACCTGCACCAAGGAACATTCCGGCCTTAAAGAAGCCGTGAGTAATCAAGTGCATAATTGCATACGCATAACCAGCAGGTCCAAGGCCTGCGCCCAAAATCATGTAACCAATTTGCGACATGGTTGAAGCGGCGAGTGCTTTCTTGATGTCATCTTTTGCGGTACCGATTAGAGCACCAAATATCAAAGTAATTGCACCGACTATCACAACTAGAAGTTGCGCATTTGGGGCGGCGTCAAATACAAAGTTAGAGCGAACAATTAGATAAACGCCCGCAGTAACCATTGTCGCTGCATGGATAAGTGCAGATACTGGAGTCGGACCGGCCATCGCATCACCAAGCCATGCCTGCAATGGGAATTGTGCAGATTTACCAACTGCTGCAACTAGCAACATGATTCCGATAGCTGTCATTGTTGCTTCAGATGCAAACTCTGCTTTTTCCTTGACTCCGCTGAAGGAGACTGTTCCGAGGCTGGCAAAGGCGATCATGATTGCAAAGGAAAGACCCATATCACCGATTCGGTTCATAACAAAGGCCTTTTTAGAGGCTGTTGCATAAGCGGCTTTCTGGTTCCAGAAACCAATCAATAGGTATGAAGCAAGGCCCACGCCTTCCCAACCTACATATAGATTTAAGTAAGAGTCACCGAGAACGAGTAACAACATTGAAGCGATGAAAAGATTTAAAAATGCGAAGAAGCGACGACGATCAGGGTCGTGAGACATATAGGAAATTGAATAGATGTGGATGAGAGTTCCTACGCCGGTGATGAGCAGAACGAAACAGATCGAGAGTTGATCGAGCAACAAGGATGCATCGACGTTAAAGGAACCAACGCTGATCCAAGTAAACAACTTCTGCGTGACCGGGCGTGATTCGACATCGCGACCCAACATTTGTGAGAGTTGGAATAAGCCGACCGCAAACGAACCTGCAGAAAGCGCAGTTGCAAGCAAGTGTCCCCATTTGTCCGCACGACGACCTAGAAGAAGAAGCGAAACCGCACCAAATAATGGGAGCGCGATTAAGTAAACAAGTCCGCTGTTAGTAACCATAATTATCGCTTCAACAAACTAGCGTCATCAATAGATGCTGATCGACGGGAACGGTAAATCGTCACAATAATTGCTAGCCCCACAACAACTTCGCAAGCGGCAACGACCAT
>CANMCL010000003.1 GCA_947496345.1 Actinomycetota bacterium | reverse complement strand
CGTGGTGATGCTCGAGTTGGTTATGAATTAGAGAGAGATATCAACTTTGTGCGCGATCTTCGCCAAGCAGCTGGACCAGATGCTTGGATCATGATGGATCGCGGACAATCACTCAATTGGACCTTTGAAGATGCAGTTAAGCGCGTTAGCGCATGGGAAGAGCAAGGACTTAAGTGGGTGGAAGAGCCATTCGAGCCTTGGGAGTACGAGCAATTTAAGCGCCTTCGTAACCACACTAAAGTTTTAATTGCCGGTAGCGAACGTGAATGGGATTACCGCGGTTACACCGAAACCATTAACTCTGGAACTCTAGATGTAATTGGTTGCGATGTCGGACGCGTAGAAGGAATTACCGGAGCGTTAGCGATTATCAAATTAGTTGAGACAGCCGGGCTCTGGTTTAACAGCCACGCTTGGTCTAGTGCGATCAATACCGCTGCATCGATCGCACTTTCGGCATCTACCCCACGTTGCCTACTGCAAGAGTTAAAGCCGGATGAGAATCCGATGCAGCATGAATTAATTACCGAGCCATTCACACATAAAAATGGAAAGATCGCTGTTCCATCAAAGCCAGGACTTGGCGTAGAAGTAATTGAGAAGACCGTACAAAAGTATGTCTTCTGATAGCGATCTATCTATAGGTAGAGGACTTGAAGGAAAACGGATAATTGTCACTGGTGCTAGTAGCGGAATTGGTAAAGCAACAGCGCTTCTGCTCGAGAGAGTTGGCGCATCAGTAATCGCTGTTGGTCTTGATAAGGGGCGGCTCTCTGAACTGGAGGGCGAGTTCTCCGATCCATCGCGCCATCTAATTCTCTCCGTCGACTTATCTGGTGAACGCTGCGACGAAGAGATAATGAAGCCAGCAATCTCCCGCTTTGGTGGAGTCGATGCAGTGATATTGGCTGGTGCAACGTTAAAGCGAAAAGATCTTAAGGATGTCACTGTTGAAGACTGGGATCATCAAATTGAAACCAATCTGCGATCTACCTTTCTAATTGCGCGAGCAGTAGCTGAACATTTGAAGGAGAACAAGCGCGCTGGTTCAATCCTTACCTTCACTTCGCCTTCTTGGTCAACTGGTTCATTCTTTGGCGCAGATGCTTACTCCGCCTCTAAAGCAGGAATTGTCGCTTTCTCTAGAGGGCTAGCAAAACAATTAGGCACTCTTGGAATACGAGTAAATACAATCTCCCCCGGCCAGATCGATACTCCGATGCAGCATCGAGATAACTCTGCGCAGAACGTGCAAGCAATTATTGATGCATGTCCGCTAAAGAGAATTGGTCAACCAGAAGAGATCGCCTCAGTTGCTGTTTTTGTTACTTCAGATCACGGATCCTTTATTACCGGCGCGACGCTTAACGTCAGCGGCGGAATTCACATCTACTGATTACTTACCGGCAAGGAAGCGCTGTGGGTTCTTTCTTGTCAGAGTATCAATCTGATCATCGGTGACTCCAGCGCTTCGCAAAATTGGCAAAAACTTGGTGATGAGGAATTTATAGCCCTCGCTGCCGTGAATTTTTAGCCGAGATCTTGCCGCAATATCTGTTGAGATCAAGATCTTTTCCAGATATCCCTCACCAATTAAGGTGGCAATTGTTTCTGCACGAAGTTCATCACGTTGTTTATCTAACTGACCGACTGCGTCATAACCGATCCATACGCCGCGCTTTAGTAATTTGCGGGAGTATTCAATATCGCGGTTTGTGTCGCAGTGACCAATCAAAGTGATATCAAGATCAGCCCCAGCTGCCTCTAAAATATTTAATTGTTCAATGCCCACTTCGGTATATAAGGCGTGAGTTCCGATTGGTCGCTTTGTCTCCGCCTGAACTTTTGCAGCCGCTTCCAAAACTTTACGTTCATTTTCTTTCACGCCACGATGGTGAGTGCCTAACTCAGCCATTATGCCGGCCTTGATGCCAGTGCCCGGAAAACCATCAACGATGTGTCCGAGCATTCGATCTGCGATCTGAGTAACACTCCAATCATCAATCCATTCTGGGTAATACTGTTGATGATAAAAACCAGTGCCCGCAATGATGTGAACGCCTGTTGCTCGTGAGATTTCTGCAAGGCCAACAGGATCTGGATGTAAGCCATAAATAGTTTGATCAACAATTGTGTTTCCACCCGCTGATTTGTAATCAGCAACCTCAGCACTCATCGTTGCCACTTCTAGTAGCACGCCATCAGAGTTGCGGCGAACATCGTAGGTATCAACAAGGAGATGTTCGTGCGGCAAGATAAAACCTAATTGATCAGCAGGTACTGGGCCAAGTACGGTCTCAACGTTTTTCATAAATACGAGCCTAAACCAAATCACCCTGTAATACGAGAACTTTCCCCCGCAATTATCGCTGGAACAGAGATGGAATTGCAGTACTTGCTAGGAATGTATCTATTCCAGAACTATTTGAATATACTCATCCAATGGCCTTTAGATTTACTGAACTTAACTGGCAGCAAATAGATAGCCTCGACAGAGATAAGACAATATTTCTATTGCCAACTGGCGCTATTGAGCAACACGGCCCGCATCTACCAGTGGATACCGATATTTATAATTCAAACGTATTAGTAGAACACGTTGCAGAAAATTCTGGTGGCAATGTAATTGCACTTCCTCCAATTTGGTGGGGTACTTCTCCTCACCATAAGGGCTATCCGGGAACGATTTCATTAAAGCTCGAAACGTTCCACCATTTACTAAACGATATTTTCTCATCTCTTACCGCGCATGGCTTCTACAGATTTCTCGTGATTAATGGGCACGGTGGTAACGCTGGAATTCTTACCGCATCAACGGCGGATTTAAGTGAGACTCTTGGCGTATCAATACCTACTTACTCCTACTGGCAGTCAATTAAGCAGGTTCTCATTGATATTGGAGGCTCTGAAATTGGGGGTATGGGGCACGCCTGTGAGATGGAGACTTCACTTGCGCTTTATCATCGGCCAGAACTTGTTGATATGAAAGCGATCGCAAAAGACATGCCTGATGTTCGAGTCGCGCTCTCTTGTATTGATTTTCGCCAACCAGGTTTCTTGGGAATACCGTTGGACTTTCGTCGTGATTCAAAATCTGGAGTTATGGGAGATCCAACTCTGGCAACCGCTGAAAAGGGCGAAAAGATATTTAAGGCATCGGTAGCAGCAGCAAAAGATGCAGTGGATTCACTTCTGAGCGCTGATCGTGAAGTATTTATCACCGAGAGATTTAATTAATGCTGGTTTTGGCAGTAAAGCTTCTCTTTGCCCCCCTCTTTGTAATTGGAACGTATTTCATTCAAAGAAGATTTGGCGCGCGATGGGGTGGCATCTCAATGGCGGTCCCCTTTATTCTTGTGCCTATTTTGGCAGTTATTTACCTCCAGCACGGTAGTGAATTTCTCTATGACTCCATCGTAGGTACATATGCTGGACAGATCTCAATACTTTTCTACATCGCAACCTATTCTCGGATGTCGCCACGATTTAACTGGCCAATTTGCGTTGTAACGTCGACGTCAGTGTTTCTCATAGGTGTAGCAATTCTGAGTCCACTGATTACCGATCTTTGGGTCGGTATAGCGCTCTGGTTAATTGTTTGGGCAATCTCGCTGAAGCGATTCGTTGCCTACGATAAAAATGTCAAACTTCCCCCTGCTCCTAAGTGGGATATCTGGTTAAGGGTTGCATCAGCGCTCTTTCTGATCTTCACGATTACACAATTTGCTGAAAACCTGGGGCCGCGTCTGTCTGGAGCATTTGCAACTTATCCTGTTATGACTTCAATTATGACGACCTTTAATCACTATCGCTTTGGTCAGAATTCTTCGACTGCCCTTATGCATGGACTCTTGCAATATCTTCCAGCTACTTCGCTTTTGATACTCCCGCTTGCTGCATTATCACTCTAGATAATTACCTGGAAATCAATAACATTTCCAGTAGATAACAAGTAGAGAAACTCATTGACTTACCCATGGGTCATTTATAGATTTGGTAATCTAGGGAATATATCGAGAGTGGGTCCGTCAATGTCCGGTCTAAGAGTTGGTGCCGCTTCAGTAAATATAAATCCACCGATGGGTTTAAGAAAAGGTGGATTTAGACTTTTTGGTGAGCCAATAACCTCGATTGACGATGATATGGAGTTAGGCGTTGCTGTTCTGCAATCTAAGGGAGCGACAATTGCAATTATCGGTTGCGACCTCGGCAGTGCAACAAGAGAAGAGTCACACGAATTTAGAGATACTGTTGCAGATATCTTAAAAATTGATCGTGACCATGTTCTCTTTAACCTAAGCCACAACCACAGCGCCGCCACTCTTCGGGGAAATAATGGCAGCCCAAGCAATGAAGAAGATCTTCCCTTAGTAAATGAATACCAAAATGGCCTCGTGGATAAGATCGCACAGTGCACTCGTACAGCGCTAGCCAATATGAAAGATGCGCGCATGGCGCATGCTTGGGGCGCTGCTGATCTAAACGTTTATCGCCGAGAGTGGAATAACGGTCAAGATATCCTCGGCGAAGTTATCGGACATCCAGTTGACGATAGCGTCGGTGTAATTCGATTTGATGATTTATCTGGCAAAGCAATCGTTACCTTCTTTAGATTCTCTTGCCACCCAGTTGTAAACGGCGCTGTCTCAACAACGCTCTCGGCAGATTTTCCAGGACCAGCTCGCAAACTGGTTGAGGAGAAAGTTGGTGGTATCGGAATATTCCTGCAAGGTTGCGGCGGCAATGTAAATCCAAAGGTTGGCATTGGATACGAGAAAGATTGCAGTGAATCGGTGTACCGCGTTGGTACCGCGCTGGGGGCAGAAGTTGTTCGAGTCGCACTTGGGCTAAATACTCATCGCTTCCAGGGTGAACGGACAACGCTTAACAACGTGCCGAATATTCTCTTTAAGCCTTGGCAAGTGCGAACTGATCATCCAGAAGTAACTCTCGCTGGAGCAGAAGAGGTAGTGAAGTTTAGATTCTCACCGTTACCTGATGAAAAACACCTACGTGAACAGGAAGCGCACTGGCGAAAAGAGATCGAAGATCGAATCGCACGTGGCGCTCTTTCTTGGGAGATCCGCTCTGCAAAGACAACTTATGCCTGGGTTGCAGCAACGCTCGCCAGATTAAGTGACCCAAATCCAACAGATGATTTCCTAGCGCATGCGATACGCATTGGAGATATTGCCCTGGTTGGTCTTGGCGTAGAAGCGTTCTTCCAAACTGGTGAGGAAATCCGAGCCAAATCACCAATGACAGATACCTTTGTTCTTGGATATTCCAACGGAACAATTATGTATTTGCCTAGAAAAGAAGATTACCCAGAAGGCGGATGGAAGTATCCAAATAAGCACGCGCTTCCTGATTTACTGCCACAGGTTTACTGTCAGCCAGCGCTCTGGCATCCAGATTCAGAACAAGAAGCAGTTGCTGCTGCGCTACGTGCGCTAGGACGAGTAGCTAGCGCTTAGTTATTTGCTTTAAATAATTGATTTAGGAGTGCGATCGATTCAGCGGCGATCATCTCCCCCGCCTCTGGTGCAAATGGAGCTGGATGTCCATATCCGCGTTGGGCAACTGATGGCTCGTATCCCCCGTAAGGATATTCGGCGCGCGTTGAGATATAACCTAAAACTCCTTGGCAGTAACCAGCAAAGATCGTTGCCTTAAATGGCGATGCCTTTCTTACTTCATAACCAATTTCAGTAAATACTTCACCCGGAGTTCCGACAATTGCAACATCTCCAAGACGTGCCACCCAGAGTTCACCTTCAACAAAAGTTGGCAGCGATGTTGTGGCTGATAAATTCACGAATTTTTCTAGCCAAGCGATGTGATAACCAATTGGATTTAAAACCTCACGCCCCGCACCAGCGGCTTTTTTCCCCTCAAAATCAGCCTTCTTCGCCGCTAATTCATCTTGCATCTCACTAACGCTCATCGCAGGATTTAGCGGTAATTGCAGAACTTTTCTAATTGATGAAATTGGTTGAACTGACTGCGGTTGCTTCACTCGTTTGCGATAGAGGGCAATTGGAGTAACCGAACCGTAGGCGATCCGCTCAATCTCAATTTCGCGTGGCTCTGCATCAACTACTGCGTGAACTGCTTCAAGCCCTAGGCGCTTACCCATCAGAACTTCGGGGCCAGGATGATCAAAGAATGCTTCCAGCGGCAGAATATTTCCTGCTGCACCTTGTAAGAAGAGGCAGATTCCGCCGCGGATTAACTCAACTTGGTTACGAAGTGGACCGATGAAGTCACTTCCGCTGTAAGGAACTTCGCCGCCCAGTGATACTGGATGACAACCAAAACCAACCAGGGTTGCAATCGCATCCCCCGTCAGGCTATCAATGCGGATCGTCGGAACTTCTTCATCAATAAAGTTCTCTTTATTCCAACCTAGAATTGTTCTTCCATCTTCGGTACGTTCTCTGCGATTTACTGCAATACCAGGCGCGATACCTGTGCCACCTGAAATTCGCGCCGGCTTCAATCGCGCCATTGCTTTAACTACTGCGCTTGCATAATCAAAAGGTAACCTTTCAAAATATGCGATCTCGCCAGGAGTCAGCTCTGCATATTCGCCGTGTAACTTCTCACCGTGCTCTCTCGGCCACAGCCCTGCGTGTGAGTGGCTAACATTTAAAAGAATTGAGTCATAGTTAATTCCGGAAGCAATTGAGATTGTCGATCTTATTCGATCAGCAAAGTAAGGATCGATATTGGCTAAATCAGCGGTGAGGATTGCCAGTTGGGTTGTGCCATTGCTGATTACGACAGCGCGAACTTGGCATTCATCTAGTGAATCTCGCACAGCAAATGCGCGACGGACAAAACCTTGAGGATCTGCGGGCAGCGGTGGATCGATATTTACAACGGCTGCGCCTGCGAGAAGTTCTGCCATGAGACACCTCAATCAAGGGTTTGAGTTATTGGAAAGGTTTCCAGTAGTGTAAATCATGCAATTTGCAGAGGTCAATGGCTGGAGAGAAGGTTGTCACATGGATGGAAATCTTCGTCGATCACTGCTCGCTGTTCCAGCAAGTTCTGCAAAGATGGTTGAAAAATCTAAGGGGCTTACTTGTGATCAAATCCTCTTTGACCTTGAAGATTCGGTTGCTCCTACTGAGAAAGCAAGTGCGAGAGCAAATCTCATCAAACTCTTTTCCAGTAAGCCAGCTTTCCGCGCCCGCTATATCTCAGTAAGAGTTAATGCAACAAGCACTCCCTACTTTAAAGATGATCTAGCCGCGTTAGCGCAGATTCCAGCAGATGCGCTCTTCTCCATCGTTCTTCCCAAGGTTGAGCAGGCAAATGAAATTGATCTGCTGGGTGGCGCACTTTTAATTGATGCGCAGATCGAAAGCGCAGCCGGCCTTGCCAACGTAGAGAGCATCGCTGCACATCCGCGCTGCCTTTCACTATCTTTTGGCCCACTCGACTTCGCGGCAGATCTTGGAGCAGCACTTGATGATCTAAGTGAGAGTGACCTTAAAGAATTTACTCTTTACCCGCTTATGAAAATCCTGGTCGCCGCTCGCGCAAATGGAAAACTAGCCTTTGATGGCCCGGAAGTTGATATCCGAAATTCAGAGAAATTCGCCCAGGGTGCTACGCGAGTACGTGCCCTCGGCTTTGACGGCAAGTGGGTTATTCATCCAGATCAGATCGAACTCTGTAACGAGATTTTTACGCCAAGTGATAGCGAATACCAAAGCGCCAGCGAGCTAATTGCCAAGTACGAGAGTGCAAAAAGCAAGGGGCTTGGGGCTATCGCCGATGGCGATCTGATGATCGATGAAGCATCTCTACGAAGCGCGGCAAAGATTGTTGCTCGTCGCCACGCTTTTAACTCAAACTAGCTTCGCTTACTTCTCTGTTCGGCGTGTATTTATTCGATACTTATCTGCGTAATCACGATCTAGCTCCCAGCCAAGACCAGGTGCATCTGTGAGCGTAATATGGCCGTTTTTTAGCGCAGGGCGATTGGCGATTAGGTTATGCCAGATCGGATCGCGATCCTTATGGAAGAACTCAAGATAAGTTCCGTGTGGAATAGATGCAAGTAGGTGTGAGGCTGCTTGTGGTTCTTCATGGTGTGCCATCTTGATGTCATATAGATGGGCGGTAGATGCGGCACGGCGCCATTCAGTTGGGCCACCTGACCAAGATGAATCAAAGTTACAGAAATCAATTGCACCGACTTCCATTAAATCGCGACATCCTGCAGCAGAAAATTCGGTCTGACCAGCACAAACAGATACTCCCCCGGCATATCTGACATCGCGCATGGCACGCTTGTCGTTCTGCCATATGCAAGGCTCTTCAAACCACAGAAGGTTATCTCCCTGTACTAAATGCGAAAATTCAATTGCTTGAGGAACTGTGTATCCCTGATTAGCATCTACTGCAATTCTAAAGTTATCGCCACCGTATTTGCGCGCTTCCTTAAATCGCTTGGCATCTTCCTTAGGAGTTAAGCCACCAATTTTGAATTTCATTCCGGCAAAACCTTGTTCAACAAGTGATTCAACTTCTTCTTGGATCGTCATCTCGCTGTTGTAATAACCACCGATTGTGATAACGGGGATCCAATTTCTATATCCGCCCCAGAGTTTGTGCAGCGGAGTGGAAAGTGAACGCGCATAAAGATCCCAGAGGGTTAGATCAACTGATGCAGTTGCAACGAGTCCTAGTCGGCGATCTCGTAAAATATCCCAAGTGGCAGGGCGGGCAATCTCCCAAAGTCGTTCAATCGCAGATCCATCTTCTCCCAGAATCTTTGGTGCAATCTCGTCATGAATTATTGAATCAATTTCGGCAAGGCCAGCGTCTTCATCTCCTGCATAAGCTTCACCGACTAAGCCACCGGCGGTATAAATCCTGGTGATGATCGTGGATCTATGGGTCATCTTGTAGTGGCTGCCCCTGTAGGTGCGAACCAACGGGACTCTGATCTGTTCAGTCTCAATTGCCGTGATGGTTAAGTCCATTGGGGCGCCTCCCTAAAATTTGCCTATAGCAAACGTTTCCAGTTAAGAGTACCTTGGGCCCAGGGCGCTGACAAGAGTTAGTTTCCGAAGAATTGGCCGCGAATGCGTGAAGTTCTTTGATATCCAGGATCTTTTCCAGGAAATCGAAGAGAGAAATTCGCTCATTCGCCGGTTGTATCAAACTTAAAGAGGAGTTTAGAAGTGCCAAGTGAGAAATCAGAACAGGGACCTTCGGTAAATCAGCGGGTAACAATCCGCGAGGTAGCCGCTAAAGCAGAAGTTGCGCTCTCGAGTGTTTCGCGTGCGCTCTCTGGGCATCCCGATGTCTCCGATGAAATGCGAAAGCGCGTAAAGGATGTAGCCGATGAGTTAGGTTACGAACCAAATCTTGTTGCGCAATCATTGCGCAGCGGTGTTACTCGAACTATTGGATTTGTTGTCCGAGATATTAACAACCCGATGTTCGCACTCCTCGCGCGATCATGCGAGCAGGAATTGCGCCGTAATGGCTACTCAATGATTTTGGTAAATTCTGATAGAAATATTGAGAATGAGAATAGAAACTTCTCTCTGCTTCGTCGTCGGCGAGTAGATGGAATCATCGCTTCTCTTGTCTCTGAAGATTCTCCATATATCAAAAAGAATTTAGCTGGTCCGCGTTGTCCGATTGTCTTACTTGATCGTGAAGTTAAGGGTATAAATGCAAGTGCAGTTTTGGCTGATCACGCAGCGGGCGTCCATCAGGCGGTTACTCAATTGATTAAGGCAGGCCATCGCCAGATTGCATTTGTTACTGGCTCAAATAACGTTTATCCAACTCGGAATAGATTGCAAGGTTTTACCAAAGCATTTGAGGATGCAAACTTAAAGGTACAACCAGATCTAATGGCAATTGGTGGTTTTGACGCCGACTATGCGCTATCGCATGCCCGAATCTTGCTGCATAGAAATCCTGCTCCTACTGCAATTCTCGCCGGTGGTCACGGCGCACTAATGGGAATTAGTCGGGCCTTGAAAGAGAATAATATGACCATGGGTAAAGAGATTGCCTTTATTGCACTCGATCAACTGCCTTATCTAGAAGTCTTTTCTGACAATATCTCAACGGTATATCGCGATACTGAGGCAATTGGTCGAGAAGCCGCGATATTAGTTCTGGAAGGAATCGAAGGAGAAAAACCTCGCATAAGTGTAATTGAGACGGAATTCATCGAGCGAGCGAGCTCACAGGGTGGCATCTAGCCACATAAATGATGAGTAACGCATCTAGAAGTTGGTCAGATAAAGAGTTAATTGGCGCTGCTTTACACAACTTTGAGATAAACAGCGCAGACCGCGAACGCGCGTGCTTGCTTTTCTCTGACTATCTCCACTTAGTACTCTCTGGCAAGAAGGAAGTTGCTTCTAAATTTGGTGATGACCCGCTTTCCAACATCGCCTACTTTGCAAAGGCTTCCAGCGATTCAGATCTTGATGATGTCAATTGGAAGCAACTCACCCACCCGGGTTCAATTATCTTTTCTTCCCTGCTCCCCTTTCTCTTTAACAAAGAAGTTAATTCGAAGAACTTTCTCAGTGCGCTAATTGCGGGTTATCACGGATCCAGTCTCTTGGCCCAAACTCTGCCGCCAACTCACTCTCGTAATTGGCACGCAAGTGCAACTTCTGGAATTTTTGGAGCCGCACTGGCAACTGCAAATTTGCTTGAGTTAAGTGATGAAAAGAAAGCACAAGCCCTTCACCTTGCATCTTCAGCAGTCGGGGGCGGTGCAAACGCACCGCGCTCACAGAACGGTGCAACTCGCTTCACGCGAATCCATGCGGCGCTGATGGGATCGATGTCGACGTTGGAAGCGGCAGAATCAAGTTAGCAAGCAGTGAGATTGCCTTTGACTTCGGAATTCAAGATCGAATTGGGATAGATCCGATCGATATCCCCCGCATCCACCGCAAATGGTCATCTCTTTACCGTGAAAGTGCTGAGTTAACTGAAATTGCCAGCCAGATCATTGATGGTTCAGAGAGCGCGATCGCTCAGTTGAAGAAACTTATTCTGGTATCTGGCTGAGATCGCTGTAACTATCGCCAATTAAGGTTAGACAATCCCCGCGTTTAACGCGTGGGTATCCGCGAATTACTCCTACTGTTCCCGAACGCGAAGCCAGAACAAGGTGAGGTTTACGGTCTGCAGAATCTGGGAAGTGAATCGCTCCGACTACTTCGCCCTTTGCAACTTTCTCCCCAAGTCTCTTTTTATTTTGATAGATACCTTCTTCTTCAGCCCAATGATATGAGTCGCTACTGCGCATATCAATAAACTCACGATTGGAAACCTTCACATCGTGATCATAACTTTCGCTACGAAAGTCAGGTTTCAGCAAGTTAAGACTCTTTAACGCAGATATTAGAGCGCCCTTTGTGATCCGATTACTGGTTGCGGTAGTAACTCCTGCACCGCCAAATTCTCCAGTAAATAAAGGTTTTCCTAAGCTTGCTACATAACCAGGCAGAAGTGACTTCTCATTTGTTCCCGGTTGTGGAGGGAAAATCATGGAGTAACGGGTATTCCACGCATTTAAGTTTTTAGCCAAGTCACTTCGGTATTTCTTATCATCGCTCCAAGTCATCGTTGCGCCCTCTAACCACTGAAAGCCTCTGCCCCCGCTATGAATATCGATGACAACATCAACTCGAGGAATCAATTCAGTGGCTAAATAATGGGCAATTTTCTCAGGAATTAGCCCATTTTCATTGCCTGGAAAAATTCGATTGAAATTAGTGCCATCGGCCCACAGGCGGGTGCTGGCATAACTTGCAGGGTAAGAAACAGATGGAATAGCAATCAACCCACCTGCGACATCGGTGTCTTTAAGATTTCGGATTAAATTTGCTATGGCAAATTGACCTTCATATTCATCGCCGTGATTTCCACCGATAACTAAAACTTTCGGACCGGAACCAGAGTTGATCGAGTGGATCGGAAGATTAAATGTTGCCCAACCGCTGTTATTGGTTGAATCTCCGGCTTGTAAGTATCCGGATTGCTTGCCACGCTTATCAAAGTCAATAGAGGATGAAACTGTTCCGCTCATCGCGCGCTCTTTTCTTTTATAGACTTTTCAAAAGTTTCCAGATCTGGGAAGAGTTCGCCAATTTGGCAAACCACATCTCCAGTAGTCACTGGTGAATATCCCCGAACCAGCGCGACAGTTCCACTGCGGCTTGCTCGAACTTCAACCACTTCATTGGCGGCGCTCTTAAAGTTGTGAATTAAGCCAACTAGATCTCCCGCTTTAACTTGCTGATGTAGGTCAACTCGATTCTCATAAATACCCTCTACAGAAGCAGTTGCGAATGAAACGGAATAGTCTCTGGAATCGATGATTTTTCCATGCTTATCTATGGAATCTGCATAAACGCTGGCGGCAACATCTGCGCCTACGTAAACACCCATACCGCGAAGATAGTTCTCAAGTCCGCTACTTATGACAGCCATGGATTGCGCTGTAGTGACTCCAGACCCGCCAAATTCGCCGGTAGCAACTGCTTTCCCTTGTCTGACCACATCACCTGGCAGGAGCGAGTCTGGGTTGGTAGATGGCTGTTCTCCGCCTAGGAGCGTGAATTCGCTCTTACACATGAGTGATTGTCGGAGCATTTCTTTTCGCATCTCAAGATTTGAAACCCAGACCATAGTGATACTTGGAATGAAGTGCATGCTGCGTCCACCGCTGTGCATGTCGATTACAGAATCGCAGGTAGGAAATAGGTCATTGGAGAGAAAAAATGCCAGTTTTTCTGCGACTGTCCCATCTACTTTTCCAGGAAAAACACGATTGAAATTTTGTCCATTTGGCCAGAGCCGCGTTCCAGCTGCAGATGCCAGACCAGATAACACTGGGATGATTAAAACTTCACCTTTTACATCTGCAACTTCTAGACGACGAGCAAGATCTAGGGCTGCAATCTGTCCTTCGTACTCATCGCCGTGGTTACCTGCAAGTACTAATACTCGCGGCCCGCTGCCGTTCTTTACTGAAGTTATGGGAACACAGTGGTTGGCCCAACCGCTATTGTTGGTCGAGTCACCAATCTGAATATAGCCGGTACGTTTGCCTATGTAATCGCTTGAAATATTGAGATCAAAAGAGCAGTTGGCAGTTAGAGACATGCTTGAATGCTAGTAATTACCTAATGAAATTAGAATACTTTTTAGAATATTTCTGTAAATCTCACATACCGCAGGGGAAATTCATTGACCTCAAATTGCACAACTGTTAGGCTGAGATATCAGTCAATTCCGCCATATTTGAGCCTTAAAGGATCAAATTTCTGAATGGGAGTTTGTTAATGGGAGAAGTCAGGCGCGTCGATGGAAATCGCCCTTGGGCACCAATTGTTGGTTATTCCAGAGCGGTAAGGATTGGAAATCTCATCGAAGTTGCTGGAACAAGTTCCACCACGCGAGATGGCAAAGTTATGTTCCCAAATGATGCCTACGGCCAAACTAAATATATTTTCGAAGAGATCGAAAGAGCTGTGCATGAGTTAGGCGCAACTTATAACGATGTAATTCGCACTCGTGTATACATGACCAACATTGATGATTGGCAAGGAGTTGCAAAAGCACACGGCGAATTCTTTGCCAAAATTCTTCCTACTTCATCTTTCCTTGAAATCAGTCGACTAATGCTTCCTGAACTCTGCATTGAAGTAGAAATGACCCTGTACTTACAAGACTAGTACTTACAAGATTAGTTTTTCAGCCCATCAATTCCTACGACCTAGATTTAGAAATTGGAGAGAAATGAATCGCAGAGATATAGAACACGACACAGTCGTAGTAACCGGTGGCACTAGCGGCCTCGGTTTCTCTTGTGCCCAACGCGCAATGCGCGATTGGCCAGACCTACATGCAGCCCTGCTTGATATGAAAGAGGGACGCATTGAAGAGTTAGAGAAAGAATTCGGAAAAGATCGGGTTAAGTTCTTCAAGACCGATGTGACCGATTACCAATCTGTTCAAGATTCATTTAAGGGTGCCCTTGATTGGCGCGGTGGTTTCTCGGCTTTAATTGCAGCCGCGGGATATGCCACAAATAAATCAAGTATTGAAACCACTCCCGAAGAATGGAGAGCGATGATCTCTTGCCATCTAGATGGCACCTTCTTCGCAAATCAAGCCGCTGGACGTTTCTGGATAAAGAGCGGACGCCCTGGTGCGATCGTTAACTTCTCATCCGTATCTCATATCTTTGGTTGGCCGCGCCGCGTTTCTTACGCTGCAGCAAAGGCAGGAATCGATTCGATCACTCGCACTCTCGCTGTTGAGTGGGCTGAATTCGGTATCCGCGTAAATGCCGTTGTTCCTGGCTACATAAACACCCCTCTTCTTGAAGAAGGGCTGAGATCTGGCCGCGTAGATCCATCAATTAGAGAAATGCACGCTATGGAACGTTTTGGTGAAGCTGAAGAAATTGCCGCTGGCGTTAAGTTCTTGCTATCTAATGATGCGAGTTACATAACCGGTGAAATGCTAACAATTGACGGCGGATTTACACCTCGCAGAATTCCGTGGAACCGTGATTGACGCACTCGCGCAGGGAAAAGGCGCAATCCCAAAGGTTAAGAGCGTTTCGGCTCGCCGAATTACTTTAAATCTTCCAGAACCAGTAGTTCTGGGCCAATATGTAATCCGTTCGCGCGGATTTGCAGTCATTACTGTGGAACTTGCAGATGGAAGTAAGGGTCAAGCTTTCGGACTCGATCGCGGTACACCTGTTGCTGACATTGTAAATACCTTGATTGCCGAACCATATAAAGAGATTTTTGATGGCGATCCAATCAATACCTTCGATGCCATTATGCGACGAATGAGTGCACCACTCTCATCCGGTGCATCACTTCGCGGACTTTCACTCGTTGATCTTGCCGCACACGACGCAGTTGCTCGCCATAAAGGTGTAACTGTCGTAGAAAGTTTTGGAAAGAAAGATAAAGAACATTCAAAGTGGGCAGTTGTCGGCTATCCACCATCACGCGGGCCTGAAGATATTGCGTGGGAAGTTAAAGCCGCAGTTGCTGCTGGCGCTGTTGGCGTGAAGTTACCGGTCGGTGCAAATCCAAAAATGACTCGTGAGCGGCTCGAAGCAGCGCTTGCGACTGGCCTCTGCCCCGTCTCAACCGATCTCGCTTGGTCTTGTCGCACAGCGAAAGAGGCTTATGAAGTTGTTAAAGGCTTAGATCTTGCTTGGGTCGAAGATCCATTTATCCCAGGAAGCATCGCGGAACTAGTTGAATTCCGTCGCCTACTTGATGTTCCACTTTCAAGTGGTGATGATGAAACACATCTCTATCATCCACAAGCATTTATTGAAACTGGCGCACTTGATATGTTACGAATCGATGCAACCTGCCAAGGTGGCTTATCTCGAATGGTCTTGTTAAATGAGTACATGGCCAAGAGCAAGCTAGAGATTTCTTGGCACGTTTATGATGCAATCCATCACCAGGTTGCTTCAATTCTTGATTCGCCAACATTCTCAGTTGAGTACTCCGCACCGGGTGCCAGTGTTGATCCACTCGCCGAAATGATTGTGGATCGCCGTCTATCTGGTCATACCCACGATGGCAAAGGATTTAGATTGGCAGTCCCTGATCTACCGGATCTATCAGATGCGCTAACCGGACCACCGCGTTGGACGAGCCAAATAACATCAATCTAATTACGCAAGCGTGAGGAAATTAAATGAGTAGTCAAGCCCCCGTTGTACTCATTACCGGTAGCGCTCACGGTATTGGATTTGCAACTGCCCAAAAGTTCTTTTCACATGGCTATAACGTTGCAATCTCTGACTTGAATGAGGGCGAAATCGAATCCGCTCTTAAAGAGTTAGACCCAGAAGGAAAAAGAAGTATCGGCCTGAAAGTAGATGTCACTTCGCGTCAAGATATAGAAGCGGGCGTTGCAAAACTCATTGCAAAATTTGGCCGTCTCGATGTCCTTGTAAATAACGCTGGAAATTTTCGTCAAGGCGCAACCGATACCTACACCGATAGCGATTGGGATCAAATCACTTCGGTTCACTTAGATGGCGCATTTAAAGCATCACAGATCGCCTATCCGCACCTTAAGAAATCCCCTGCTGCAGCAATCGTCTCGATCTCATCTATCGCCGCGCACGTCGGCCTGCCAAAGCGCACCTCCTATAGCGTTTCTAAGGCGGGCATTGAGGCTCTGACCAGAACACTTGCAGTCGAATGGGCCAGTGATGGAATAAGAATAAATGCTGTCGCACCCGGCTTTACTGAGAGTCGTTGGTGGCAGGATCTTCAGGACAGAGGACTTACTAGTCCAGAAAAGTTACTAGCGGCAATCCCCCTTAGACGCCTCGGAAAGGTGAGCGAACAAGCAGCAGCAATCTATTTTCTTGCATCTGCTGAAGCATCATTTATTACCGGGCAAACTCTTATCGTCGATGGTGGAACTACGGTCGACGTAAGAATCTAACTAGATAACTATTTAAACTATCTATTTAACTTAGCCCGTGCCGCTTTTCCTAGTTCGCCTGGGATAGATGCAAGGAGCATCTTGGTGTAATCCTCTTGCGGATCATTAAAGACAGTTTCGGTATCGCCAGATTCTACGAAGACGCCATCTTTCATCACATATACCCGCTTTGTTAAGTAACGGATAACGCCGAGGTCGTGAGAGACCAAAACTATTGACAGGCCATCGTTAAGAAGTCCTAAGAAGAGCTTTAAGAGTTGTGCTTGCGCGCTCTGATCAATTGCTGATGTTGGTTCATCGGCAAGTAAGACTGTTGGGCTGGCAGATAAAGCGCGTGCGACGCTCACTCTTTGACGCTGACCGCCAGATAATTGACGTGGGCGCTTCAGAGCATCGCGCTTTCCAATACCCATTCGTTCTAGAAGTTCCAAAGCCTTTTGCTCGGCCTCATCTTTTCCAACTTTGGAATGGATGCGAACCGCTTCTGCTACCGCTGAAAGTCCATTTAGTTGTGGATTTAGGCTGCCATATGGATCTTGGAAGACCATCTGCACTTGGTTTCGATTACCGCTTTGGAAAGATTTATTTCCTTTAAAGACATTGTCTCCGCGGAAGCGGATTTGACCAGCTGATGGTGGTTGCAAGCCGGCCATAACTCGAGCCAGTGTAGATTTTCCAGAACCTGATTCACCTACGATGCCGATTGGCTCACCTTCGTGCAAGGTTAGAGAACAATTCTTTACCGCTTCAACCGCGGTTGCACCAGAGCCAAAAGTGACGCTGACATTTTCAACTTCCATCAAGATATCGCGCTTACTCATCAGATTTTTCCAATCTTATCGGCGTGAAGACATGCGCTTTGGTGTTCACCTTTTTTACCTGAAAGTGCTGGATGTTCTCCAACTAGACAATCTTGTTGAACATAATCACAACGTTCTGCAAAGCGACATCCCGGATTCCACTGGCCAACTGATGGTGGATTTCCCTTGATAGTCAAAAGTTCGCCACCTGGCTTTGCCACATCGATACGAGAAGAGTTGAGAGCGACTGTGTAAGGATGGCGCGGCTTTGACATGCTTGAAGTAGGACCAACTTCAACGGTTGCGCCAGCATGCATCACGACGATCTTGTCGCAGACTTCATCAACCAAGGCAAGGTCATGTGAAATCAAGATGATCGCTGTGCCAAGATCGCGGCGAATTTCACGGAGAAGTTCCATGATCTGAGATTGCACCGTCACATCAAGACCAGTGGTTGGCTCATCTGCGATGAGCAACTTCGGCTTACTTGCAAGTGCGCAAGCGATCATTACGCGCTGTCTCATTCCGCCTGATAGTTGATACGGATACTGCTTCATAACAGTGTCAACGCGGCGAATTTTTACGAGATCTAGAAGTTCCTTAGATCGATTCTTCATCGAACCAGTGCCTTCAACTTGCGATAGCGCTTCAGCCAGCTGCTTATCGATTGTTAATACCGGGTTTGGTCCAGCTAGTGCGCTCTGTGGAACATAGCCAATAACTTTTCCACGAAGTGACTTCCATTTCGCTTCATTTATAGTTCTTAGGTCAAGTCCCTCAAAGAGAACTTCTCCACCGATCACAGCAGCGCCACGACGTTGCAGTGTTCCGATAATTGAGCGACAGATCATCGTCTTTCCAGAGCCAGATTCGCCGACGATGCCGACCATCTCGCCGTAATTAACATCGAAGTTTGCCTCGCGTACGAGAACAAGAGTTTCACGCTTACGGCGCTCGATGCCGATTGCAACGTTATTTATATCGAGAAGTTTTACATCAGAAGTCATCGCTGATTGCCCTCGCCGATTCTCTTGGTAAGACCTTCCGAGAAGACCGCTACCGAAATTCCTGCCCAGCAAATTGCCAAGCCTGGATAGACCGCAGTCCACCAAGCAAGGGTGATGATATTTGCGCCATCTTTAATCATTGCGCCCCATTCCGCTTGTGGTGGATTTACACCAAGGCCAAGGAATGAGAGCGCCGCAACTGCAATGATTACGATCGTGAAATCGCTGAGCGCATAAGCGCGTGTTTCTGAAGAAACATTTGGAATTATGTGGCGGAAGAGTATTCGAGAAGGTTTATAGCCCAGCGTTCTTGCCGCTTCTACATAACCTTGCTGGTTAACAACGACCGCTCTTGTTCGAGCAATACGTGCATAACGCGCCCAGTTAACTAGTGAGAGCGCAAGGATGATGCTTGATAAGCCTGCGCCAAGAAAAGAAACAAGTGCAATCACGAAGATCAAAAATGGGAAGGCGTTGATGCCATCAATCAATGAGCCGATAAAGGAGTTGACTCTGCGGTTTCGTGAAATACCGAGCAGCGTTCCGACAATGGTTCCGACCGTTAGCGGGATCAATACCCCGGCAAAGGCAGTTCCGATATCAACAAAAACCGCATCAAAAACGCGTGTAAAGACATCGCGTCCAAGCATGTCCGTTCCAAAGTAGTGCGTGCCACTTGGCGATAATAATTGTTCAGAGCTAATTTCATCTGGATCGTATTTACCTAACCAAGGAATAAGTAATCCGGCAAGTAAAAGTGCGCCCATCATGCCAGCACCGATAATGATGCCCAGCGTCCCATCTGGTCTAACAGTTTTAGCTTTTTTACTCATGAAAGTGTCACCCGTCGATCAAGTAAGTAACCAAGCAGATCACCAATAAAGCTGGTGAATACGACGATTAATCCAAAGATCATTACGATCCCCTGAACAATCGCATAGTCACGAGTACTCACCGCCTCAATTAACTCTCTGCCGATTCCAGGGAGCGAGAAGATCATTTCCATCACGACGGTTCCGCCGATCATTATTCCGACCATATAACTAATAAGGACAACTGTTGGCGCAAGTGACGGGCGAAGCATGTAAGACCAATAAAACTTTAATTTTCCGACGCCGCGAATAACTCCGGTCTCTACAAACTCTTCATCAAGAGTATCCATTAAGGAACTGTGCAGAACTCGCGAGAGAATTGGAACCAGCGAGAAGCAATTTACTAGCGCAGGTAACCAGAGATATTTGAGATTGCTTGGGAAATTTCCTTCATAACCAGCTGCCGGGACCCAAGTAAAGACTGTGCCAAATAATAAAAGACCAAGGAGGGCAAGGAAGAAGCCCGGAATTGCTAGTGAAATAGAAGTTGAGGTACGGAAAAAATAGGTAACAGCTGGGCGTCGGCTTAGCGCGACTGATAGGGCAATTGGAATTGAAAAAATTATTGCCGCTCCCATTGAAAGGACGATGATCATCAACGTCACTGGAAGGTGCATAGCCATCACTTCAGTAACTTCACGTTCTGAGAAGAATGAGGTGCCAAGATCGCCGCGGAATATTCCGGTGAAATAATCGAAGAACTGAACTAAGAAGGGCTGATCTAGCCCATATTTCGCCTTCATTGCTGCAACCGTTTCTTCAGTTGCCTCGGTACCTAGCGCTAAACGGATTGGATCTCCCGGGCTAAAGCGAAGTAGCGAGAATGCAATAAACATTACCCAGAAAGCGACGATAAGTGATCGTACAAATCTTCCAATTAGCGTGCGACGAAGTGCAATCCGATTCTTATCGGGAACTTTCTGCTCGCTTGAACTTTCCTCAGCCGGTTTTCCCTTGCTTATCGCTGATGAGGCCATTGTTTACGTTTCCAGTCCTTTTCACATATCGCCAATCTTGCGATTGGGCGGTTAGTCAAATAATAGGTATTGAGCACTGCTACGTCTATGGAATATCGCGGGGAGTTATGTACTTATTTAATTTTGCTAAATAAATCTGAGGGAGAGGCCTCTCGACCCCTCCCTCAGATTTATAACTAGCTTTTTACCTACTGCTACTACTTTTTCTTAGCGCTTACTACTTCTTTTTTGCGCCAAGAGCTGGTGTTTGCAATACGGCGTATTGATCGTTAGCTCTCTGGTTGGTGAATATATTCAGAGGAAGAGCTGACGCTCCCCAACCTGAACGCTGTCCAACCATAAGGTGAGCAGACTCATCCCAGAGCAATTGCTCGATCTTCTTGAGTACGACTTGTTGTTTAGCCTTTCCTAGCGCTGCGTCGTATTCTTCAACGAGTGCATCATCGAACTTTGAACCTGCCCATACAGTCCATGCGCCTTTAGAGCCCATGTAAGTTGCAAGACCGGTGCTAAGAAGTGGTGCTCCATAACCGGAGAGCTGAACCTCGAAGGTACCGTTGGTTTGACCTGCAGCACCAACTGCATCTGGCTCAGCAACAACAGTTGCGTTTACACCAATCTTCTTCCATTGTGATGCGATGACAGATGCGCCATCACCCCAGCCTGGACGATTGAAAACGCTTAGACGGATATCAAATCCATCTTTCCACTCTGTTTCGGCGAGAAGTGCCTTTGCCTTAGCAAGATCTTGCTTGACCCCACCAGGCTTTACGCAGAGGTAATTTGGATGTGATGGATACGTAAGCGCACAAGAAGGTGTGATGTTTCCATTGAATGCGAGATCGCTGAACTGCTTACGATCTAGCGCATATGAAAGTGCTTGACGCACCTTAACATCAGACCAAGGCTTGCCTGCAGCCTTCTTCATATTGAAGTCAATAGTGAATGTTCCGGATAGCTGGAATGGCTGAGCACGGAACTTCTTCTTATCTGCGAGGTAGTCCTTACCGATTGCAAGTGGAAGATCGAATGCATAATCGATCGTTCCTTGTCTTACTGCAAGAACACGAGTTACTGGATCTGGAATCGCAATGAAGCGAATTTGCTTCACCGCAGGCTTAGCCCAGTAATTCTTATTTGCTTCTAATACGATTTCATCTGCGCCTGGCACCCAAGACTTAAGCTTGAATGGACCTGCGCTGACTGGGTTATTCCAGTACTCAGGCTTTCCTTCTGCCTTGCTACGTGGATTAATCACGCCGTAAATATTTGCAAGTGCGCGAGGGAAGTCAGCGAAACCTTTTTCAAGTGTGTAAACAATTTGCGTTGGAGAAGCTGCCACAACACTCTTTACGACAGTGAATGATGGCTGGCCTTTCTGTCCGTAATCATATGAAAACACTGCATCATCTGCTGTAACTGGAGTTACACCATCTGAGTACTTCATATTTTTTTTCAAATTCAGTGTGTAAACAAGACCATCACTTGACACTGACCATGTGTCAACGAGATCTGGCTGTGCAACGCCATTAACGTCGAAACGGAATAGCTGTCCCATCATTAACAACTTTGTTACATAGTTTGGGTTAGTTGTTTTCACTGGGTTAGCAGGATCTAGCGAAACAACTTTACCGACCAAAGCAACAGTGATCAGATCGCACTGTGCTTTTGCTGTAGGAGTATTTACCTGACAATTCGCACCTTTCGCTGCGTGTGCAGGAGCAATTCCCACTAATAATCCCGCAGCCAGTGAGGATGCGGTGAGAACTCCGATGAGTCCTCTCTTCATTGTTACCTTCATAGTGTCCTTTCCGGAGCACAAACATTGTCGAGTTTGCGGTGGCAACGTTTCCAAGGGCGAGGAAAGGCCTCTGGGGTCAGCACCGTTGAGGAACAGTACCCCGCAGAAAGGGGGTCTTCAATGGTTTCTTACGCAACGGTTTGATTAAGTTTTTATAAAGAAATTTGACTCAGACGATGCGATTTGCTGGAAATGGATCTCTGTTCCAGGGTTTTTGGCCCTGAGAAGCAAAAAATGCTCCTAACTCACGGGTAACTTCCAAGAAACGTTAAGTAGGTAAAGTGCGGCTATGGCAAGGGTCGCTCGTGAACCAAAACATTAAGAGAACTCTTCCGAGCCCTAGCGCGCTAAGTGAATTACTTAAATTTAGAAAATTTGAGTTCAATGGCAGAAAAAGAAGGCTTGCCGCAGCGCACACGATTTGGGATTTACGGGATATCGCAAAAGCACGAACTCCTAAAGGGCCATTTGATTACACCGATGGTGGCGCAGAATTAGAAATTTCGCTCAATCGATCTAGAGAAGTATTTAGAAACATTGAATTTGCACCAAGAATTTTGCAAGATGTTTCAAATATTTCAACGCAAGCAAAAGTTCTTGATAATACATTCGCCCTACCCTTTGGAATGGCTCCAACCGGTTTCACTCGGATGATGCATGCCGAAGGTGAGTTAGCAGTAGCTAAGGCGGCCGCCAAGTATGGAATTCCATATTCCCTTTCAACTGTAGGCACAACTTCGATTGAAGATGTTGTCTCGGCTGCACCAAATGGCGTTAATTGGTTTCAGTTGTATATGTGGAAAGATCGCGATGCATCAATGCAATTGGTTGAGCGAGCCAAACAAACAGGTGTAACCAATCTGATTCTCACCGTTGATGTACCAGTGGCCGGTGCGCGTTTGCGAGATGTTCGAAATGGGCTAACTGTTCCGCCCACTTTGTCTTTGAGCACGATTGTTGATGCCATCCCTCGCCGCGAATGGTGGTGGAATTTTCTAACGACTAAACCGCTGGAATTTGCCTCAATGTCTAACTGGAACGGAACGGTCGCAGAGTTGCTCGACTATATGTTTGATCCGACGATGACTTTTGAAGATTTGAAGTGGCTGCGCAAGAATTGGGGTGGCACTTTGACCGTAAAGGGAATTCAAACCCTTGATGATGCCAAGAAAGCAGCGAAGTACGGTGCCGATGCTGTGATTCTCTCCAATCACGGCGGGCGCCAGCTAGATCGTGCCCCCGTTCCGCTGATGTTGGTAGAACAAGTATCAAAAGATCTAAAGAAAGATGTCGAAGTGCATCTTGATTCCGGAATTATGAGTGGCGCTGACATAGTCGCGGCGATCGCCCTTGGCGCTGACTTCACCTACATCGGTAAGGCCTACCTATACGGCTTGATGGCCGGTGGGCAAGAAGGCGTCGAGCGGTGCTTATCGATTATTGAATCTCAAATAATTAGAACCATGAAATTACTTGGCGCTAAAGACCTTAGAGAGCTAACTCCCAAGCACATCAAGTTCTTAAACCGCACCTAGATAAGTCCTCCACGAAGCCGCTCGGAAGATTTTTTGGGCGTTTAAAAGTGCGGGGTTGTCGCCGTAGGATGGGCCTATGACTACCACCGTAAATCACTGGATTGATAATAAAGAGTTTGTCAGCACCTCAGGCCGAACCGCACCTGTTTATGACCCAGCGCTCGGTGTTGAAACAAAGCGCGTGGCTCTGGCAAATGGCGCGGAAATTAACGCAGCTATTGCCGCTGCGAAGAGGGCGTTTCCGGGTTGGTCAAAGACTTCACTTGCAGCACGTCAACAAGTTATCTTCAAATTCCGTGAATTGTTAAACGCAAAAAAGGGCGAACTCGCAGAAATCATCACCAGCGAACACGGCAAAGTTTTATCTGATGCTCTTGGTGAAATTACACGTGGTCAAGAAGTGGTCGAATTTGCAGTTGGTATGCCACAGCTCATTAAGGGTTACTACTCTGAAAACGTTTCAACTGGCGTAGATGTTTACTCAACTCGCCAAGCACTTGGTGTAGTCGGAATCATCTCTCCCTTTAACTTTCCCGCAATGGTGCCAATGTGGTTCTTCCCAATCGCAATCGCTGCCGGAAATACCGTTGTATTGAAGCCATCTGAAAAAGATCCCTCGGCTTCGATTTGGATCGCCAAGCTTTGGAAAGAAGCAGGTCTGCCAGATGGCGTGTTTAATGTGCTAAACGGTGATAAAGAATCTGTAGATGGATTGCTCCACTCCCCTGATGTTGAGGCGATTTCATTCGTTGGTTCCACTCCTATTGCGCGCTATATCTATGAAGAGTGCGCAAAAGCTGGCAAGCGCGTGCAATCACTCGGCGGAGCCAAGAACCATATGTTGGTCTTGCCAGATGCTGATCTGGAACTTGTTGCGGATTCTGCAATTAACGCTGGATTTGGCTCTGCGGGCGAGCGTTGTATGGCGATCTCGGTTGTGGTTGCAGTTGAACCAGTTGCTGATGCGCTGATCGAAAAGATTGTTTCTCGTATGGATAAATTGCGCACCGGTGATGGTCGCCGCGGCTGCGATATGGGCCCACTTGTTACCAAAGAACACCGTGACAAGGTCGCTGGTTACATCGAAGTTGCGGCAAAAGATGGTGCAACTGTTGTTGTTGATGGCCGTAATGTAAAAGCAGATGGAGAGTCAGCCGGTTTCTGGCTTGGACCAACCTTGATCGATAACGTCCAAACTACATCTAGCGTCTATAAGGATGAGATCTTCGGACCGGTCCTATCTATTGTGCGCGTGAAGTCATATGACGAAGGCGTTTCGCTAATCAATAGCGGTGCATTCGGTAACGGAACCGCGATTTTCACAAACGATGGTGGCGCAGCCCGTCGCTTCCAAAATGAAATTCAGGTCGGAATGGTCGGAATCAACGTGCCAATCCCTGTGCCAGTTGCTTACTACTCATTTGGTGGTTGGAAGCAATCACTATTTGGCGATACCAAAGCGCACGGAGAAGAAGGCGTCCACTTCTTTACTCGTGGCAAGGCGATCACTAGCCGCTGGCTTGATCCAAGCCACGGCGGCATCAATCTAGGATTCCCACAGAACTAATTCGAATACGATAAAAGAGAAAGCGAAACTAATTATGGCCACTCGCAAGATGAGCGTTGGGCAGGCGATTATTGAATTCCTTTCTCATCAATACACCGTTGATGGCGATCATCGCGAACGCACGATCGCTGGAGTCTTCGGAATCTTTGGCCACGGCAATGTGGCAGGTATCGGTCAGGCGCTAAAGCAACTCTCTATTTCCGATCCTGGTCTAATGCCATATCACCAAGCGCGAAATGAACAAGCGATGGTGCACGAATCATCTGCTTATGCCCGAATGACGCGTCGCCGTTCAACATTTGCGTGCGCATCATCTGTCGGCCCAGGTGCAACAAATATGTTAACCGGCGCTGCGGTTGCCACCACAAATCGCTTGCCAGTTTTATTGTTTCCAGCCGATACCTTTGCAACTCGTGTATCTGATCCAGTGCTGCAACAACTCGAACAACCATATGACCTATCTATCTCAGTAAATGATGCCTTTAAGCCACTCTCTAAATTCTTTGATCGCATCAATCGTCCAGAACAAATCTTTACTTCACTCCTTGGAGCTATGCGTGTACTTACAGATCCTGCAGAAACAGGTGCTGTGACAATCTGTCTTCCCGAAGATGTGCAGGCAGAAACCATTGAAGTTCCTGAAGAATTCTTAGCTGATCGCGAATGGCATATACGCAGACCTCGTCCAGATATTGGCCTTTCTGCAGTTGCTGCTCGTGCGATTGCTAATTCCAAGAAGCCCTTTATCGTCGCTGGCGGCGGAATCATTTACTCAGATGCGCACGCTGCGCTGGCTAAATTTGTAGAGGCAACTGGAATTCCGGTTGGAGTTTCACAAGCCGGAATGGGTTCACTTCCTTGGGATCATCCCCAAATGTGTGGTTCGGTCGGTGCTACTGGCACAACTGCGGCCAACCGCATGGCCAAAGAGGCTGATTTAGTTATCGGTATCGGAACTCGTTACAGCGATTTCACAACCGCCTCACGCAGTATTTTCCAGAATCCAGATGTGAAGTTTATAAATATAAATGTCACCGCATTCGATGCTTTTAAACACGGAAGCGCAATTCCAGTTGTTGCAGATGCCCGAACCGCCCTCGAAGAGCTAACCCAAGAATTATCAGCATTTAAAGTCTCTGCAGATTATGCAAAGAAGATTGCAGATGAAAACAAAGTTTGGGATGCCATCGTTGATGCCTCATTTGTCGATCAGAAATTAGCTAAACCGAGCCAGAGCGAAATAATCGGCGCAGTCCAGGCTGCAACCGATCCACGCGATGTGTTGGTTGGCGCAGCAGGTTCACTTCCAGGTGATCTCCATAAATTATGGCGCGTTCGCGATCCGTTGGGTTATCACATGGAATATGCCTTCTCCTGTATGGGTTATGAAATAGCTGCCGGACTTGGTGTAGCACGCGCAGATTCTTCACGCACTCCAGTTGTAATGATGGGCGATGGCTCATATTTAATGATGCATACCGAGCTGGTTACTGCAGTTGCCGAAGGTTTGAAATTTATTGTGGTGCTGGTGCAAAACCACGGCTTCGCATCTATCGGCCATTTATCAGAAGATATCGGCTCACAAAGATACGGAACCAAATATCGCTTCCGTGATGCCAAATCTAATAACCACGAATCTGGCGATGTTCTACCAATTGATCTTGCTACGAATGCCGAAAGCCTAGGAATGAGCGTGATTCGTATCGCCGAAAGTCCAAATGCAATTGCGGATCTGTCTGCGGCAATGAAGGTTGCCAAGGCGCATCCAACTGCAACTTTGATCCATATAAATAGCGATCCATTGTTATATGCCCCAGGTGGCGAGGCTTGGTGGGAAGTTCCGATTCCTGAAATCTCAAGCCTTGAATCAACCCAGAAAGCTTTTGCTAATTACAAAGAAGCGCGCAAAGTGCAGAAGAAGTATCTAGGAAAAGGCTCGATAGAGCGTAATTAAATGTAGGTGACTTCGCGAAATGTTCGTTTGATTGACAAAGTGAATTTGTCATCTTTGGGATCGGCTACGCGAAAGAAGCAAACAATTCGCTTGCCATACTTCTTCTCTTCCGCTCCTGGATCTGGATAGAAGTAGCCATATGTCAGAGTAGGTGGCAAATCTTTCTGACCCATTAGCGTGCTAATTGCTGACTTGTCACAAGCCGACCCAGCTTCCTTCTTCGCAGCCTCAGAACTCAAATCCTTCGCCTTGAGTTTTCCGGTATAGAAAACTTCGTAATGGTGAGCAGATGTGCAGCTAGTCATATAGAGAGTCTTGTAATTTGTATCGCTCCATTTACTTGCCTTATTAGGTGACTTGTTTGCCGAGTAACAACCTAGTTTCAACTCCAGATAGAAAGTGCCTTTACCTAACGCTTGCGCCGGAAGCACTCCTGCCGAAAAAACTAGAGCCAAAACAAGTGAGACAAACTTTCTCGCACCTAAGCCCTGCGATCTTTCAAAACGTGACGGGAAGGCAGCGGGCATGAGCGTAATGATATGACCTAACCCTCAACCTTACCTTTGTATTTCTACTCTGCGACACGAGTGACTTATTTAATCTATCGGAGCGGTTGTGTTGCAACTGCACTGGACTACTCTTTGTCTCACCCAGAAAGCATTGATTAGTTGTTCGACTAATCTCTCGAGAGGAGCACAATTGTTTAAGAAATTTAAGAAGATTGCTGCGGCAACTGCTGCAGCCGGTCTACTCGGACTCGCACTAAGTGCATGTTCAACTGCAGAAAAGGCGATTACAGAGGCTGATTGCGGAACTGAAGGCGCTTTTTGTATTGGTCTTGTAACAGATATTGGAAAAGTTGACGACAAGTCATTTAACCAATCAGCTTGGGAAGGCGCACAACAAGCAGCCACCGAGAACAATGGTTTTGCTAAGTACGTAGAAACTCAGGATCCAAAGGATTACGCAGCTAACATCGCATTGTTCGCTGATGCTGGCTACAACGCGATCGTAACTGTCGGATTCTTGATGGCTGAAGCTACAACAATTGCAGCTGAAAAGTATCCTGATGTTAAGTTCATTGGTGTTGACCAGTTCAATGGTGGAGCTTCAGCAAACTACAGCGGATTAATTTTCCCTGAAGATAAGGCTGGCTTCATCGTTGGTTACCTTGGTGGATACCTAACTAAGACAGGAAAGACTGCAGCGATTGCTGGTGGTCCAGATTCAATCCCACCTGTTCGTAAGTTCATTGAAGGCTTCGTTGCTGGCGTTGAATACGCATCACAAGAGCAAGGAAAGTCTTACCCTAAGGCTTCATCTGTTTACTACACAGGAGCAAATGCATTCAATGATCCTGCTTGGGGAGCATCAACAGCCCAGCAGTACTTGGATCAAGATGTCGATGTGATCTTCTCTGCTGGTGGAAAAACCGGTAACGGTGGATTAGCTCGTACTGCGCAGAAGGCTGGCGCATATTGCATCGGTGTAGACACTGATCAATGGGACACAGTTCCAGAGGCTCAGGCCTGTCTAGTAACTTCAGCTATGAAGCTCATTCCTCAGGGAGTGGTTGCGCTCATTGGCCAAGTTGTAGCTGGAACATTTGCTGGTGGAAACTTCCTTGGTGATGTAGGAGCAGCTCCTTATCACGACTTTGATTCCACAATCCCAGCTGACGTTAAGGATAAAGTTGCAGCACTAACCGCAAAG
>CANMCL010000002.1 GCA_947496345.1 Actinomycetota bacterium | reverse complement strand
CCTGCGTTATTGCCAAGTTCTGCCGGAATAATTTCTGGATATGGATGTTTACCGCTAAATGGGATTAAGCGCATAGCTGCTTCTCTCGTTGGTGCAAGAAAAATTTCACCGGCATCAATGACTCCTCCACCTAAAACTATGCAAGAAGGATCAATTACAGCGCAAAGTGAAGCGATCCCTGCTCCCAAATAACTTGCCATTGTGTTAAACGCTGCGAGTGCAACGGGATCACCGTCACGCGCCGCTTCAGTAATGTGTTGGCCTTTTAAGCCTTCTAAAGTGCCATCACCGCGAGCGAGCAAGTTTCGCGCAATATCCGGGCTAGCGCTTATCGCTTCGCGGGTATGGCGCATAAGTGCAGATCCAGATGCATATTGCTCCAAACATCCACGAATACCGCATCCACACAAGTGTCCTTCGGGAACAATTCTTATGTGGCCGAGTTCTGCGCCGATACCAAAGGCTCCACGAAATAGCGATCCACCAAGAATTAGTCCGCCACCGACTCCGGTACCCAAAGTTAATAACATTAAATCTTTACGGCCGCGGCCGGCGCCGAATTTAAATTCACCCCAGGCAGCGGCGTTAGCATCGTTCTCTAGAACGATTCGCTTTCCAAGAATTTCGGTTAACTCGTGATCTAAATCAACGCCATTCCATCCCGCAATGTTTGGCGTTGCCAAAATTGTTTTCCGATCCGATGAAATAAATCCGGCGGCGGATACGCCAATTGCTTCGCTTTCAAATTCTCGCCCCAATTCATTTGCCACATCAGCAATTGCTTGAGTAAGGGCGCGCCCACCTTCGCGAGGTGTATCGCGTCGCGCAGTCGCAAGAATTTCGCCAGTTGTGCTGACAACACCACCGAGAACTTTGGTACCACCTACATCGATACCGATGGTGTTGGAAGCCACGAAGTTATCCTTCTATATGTTCTTTGAGCTGCTTGAGTGCGCTATCAATAGTTGATTTCTCCTGCTTGGCAATCATCATCGCCGGAATCGGCATTGATAGTCCGACCGAGAGTTCGTAGGTAACAGAAGTGGCGTCGCCGCCTAAATTCTTAAGTAAATATGCACCATCCATTTTGGTAAGAATGTTGGCATCATCGAGTGAAAAGGTGACCTTCTCCGGCGCAGCGCTCCAGTCAAAGTCGAGAGTTACTACATCTTTAACGGGGCCGGCATCAACTGTTAACTTTGCTTTTGTTGCGCGCCCTTGATCATCGGTGGCAAGTACATCCACCTTTTTAAATGCGGCGGACCATTCGGGGTAGGAGGCTATAGCGAACAAGGTGGCCCCCACTTCGGAGATAGGGGCATCGATGGTAATTGTCGAACTGCTGAAATCGCTCATGGCCAAAGGTTACCCATAAAAAGTTCTTTTCTACCTCTCCCCTTTTTTCGGGACGGGCGCTAGCGTTAGGGCATGAATGAAATCTCAATCCCGGCCCTTGTCCCTGCTGCCGCTTCAGGCAACTTAACGAATTTGATCGCTGAACGCGCTTGGTTTGAACCCAACCGCGTGATGCTCTCCCGTCCTCTTGGTGATGGCTGGCAAAAAGTTAGCGCACAAGAGTTAGATGCTGAAGTTCGAGCAACTGCAAAAGGTCTCGTTGCAGCCGGTATTCAGATTGGTGATCGCGTCGCGATCATGGCTCGCACCAGATATGAATGGACAATTCTCGATTTCGCTATTTGGTATGCCGGCGGATGTGTAGTTCCAATTTATGAAACATCTTCTGCCGAACAAGTTGATTGGATTTTGAGTGATTCTGGCGCTGTAGGTTTAATTGTTGAAACGCCAACACATCGCGAGTTAGTAAACACTGTTTTGCCGGCACATACCAAGCACATTTGGACTATGACCGAAGATGTTCTCTCTGTACTTGCTACCGCTGGCGCGCATATCGGCGACGATGAAATCGACCGTCGCAGAAACGCACTTTTGCCTGACTCGCTTGCTACTTTAATTTACACATCTGGAACTACTGGGAAACCAAAGGGTGTGCAATTAACTCACGGCAACTTCTTATCAGAATGCGGAAATGTCGTTGAAGGTGCGAGTGATCTATTCCTTAAGCCAAATGGTTCAACGCTTCTCTTCCTACCTGTTGCACACGTATTTGGACGCATGGTTCAAATCGGAGCAATTCGCGCTGGGCTACATCTAGCTCACTGCAGTGATCCAGTCGGACGCTTGCAACCAGATCTTGCATCATTTAAGCCGACCTTCGTGCTCGCTGTACCTCGCATCTTTGAAAAGGTTTATAACGGCGCTGAAGCAAAAGCAGATGCTGCTGGCAAAGGAAAGATCTTCCGCAAAGCTGCAGATGTGGCAATTGCTTATAGCGAATCGTTAGACAAGCGCGGTTTTAATCCACTGCTGACTATTAAGCATGCGTTATTCGATAAGTTGGTTTTTTCTAAGATTCGCGCCGCTTTAGGTGGAAATGTTGAAGCAGCTATCTCTGGAGGTGCACCGCTAGGCAAACGTCTCGGACACTTCTATCGCGGCGCTGGTGTAACAATTTATGAAGGTTACGGACTTACCGAAACTACCGCAGGCGCAACTTTGAATATCACCGGTGCGCTAAAGGTTGGAACTGTTGGAAAGCCAATTCCTGGCACAAGTGTGAAAATTGCCGAAGACGGTGAAGTTTTAATTAAAGGACCAATCGTGATGCGCGGATACTGGCAAAACGATGCTGCCAATGCTGAAGTATTCACAGCAGATGGCTGGTTCAGATCTGGTGACTTAGGCCAGATTGATTCAGAAGGCTTCCTTTCGATCGTTGGACGCAAGAAGGAATTGATTGTTACCGCTGGTGGAAAGAATGTTGCACCCGCAGTACTTGAAGATCGTCTGCGTGCACACCCACTCGTAAGCCAGTGTGTCGTTGTTGGAGATAACCAACCATTTATCGCTGCTTTGGTGACTATAGATCAAGATTCACTTAAATCTTGGATCGTCGCCAATAAGAAAGATGGCGCAACAATTGCGACGCTAACGCAAGATCCAGATCTAATCTCAGTGATACAAACTGCGGTAGATGAGGCAAATAAAGCGGTAAGTAAAGCTGAATCTATTCGTAAATTCACCATTCTTCCCACCGACTTTACAATTGCGGGTGGGCAACTAACCGCAAAACTTTCTATTAAGCGACATGTTGTTGCCCAGGAATTCGCCAAGGAGATCAGCGAACTATTTACTAAGTGATCACGCCGCAGCGCTTAGCTTTAGCCCGGGAACTTCACGACGGGGTGGCGCAAGATTTAGTCGCACTTGGTTATGAGTTAGATCTTTTGTTGGCTGCTGCCGATACTCAAGCACCGGTGCGCAAAGGGATACGTTCGTTGCGCTTTCAAGTCGACGATATGATCACAAAAGTTCGTCGTGAGATGTACCAACTCAGAGAACCTCACCTTGAATCCGTTCAGGAGAAATTAGCGTATGCGGCTACCCAGATATGCGGTGCTCGGTTATCACGTGTCGAGATCGCCGAGTTCGATATTGAACCTGCGCTAGGAGTGGAGATAACCGCAATAGCTACAGAGTTGTTGCGAAATTCTGTCCGCCACTCTGGGGGTAGCGAGATTGAAATATTTCTTAGCCAAGTTGAAAATCACACCTACCTAGAAGTGCGCGATAACGGAGTAGGAGGTGCGACCTTGGATAGTTCACGTTTAGGTTTGATCGGTATAAAAGAGCGAACTGAACAACTTGGTGGCGCTTTTACTTATTTATCAACTAATTCAGGGACTTGTGTCGCAATAACTCTTTGAAAGATTTTGAAACCCCGCAAATCTTATTAGTAGATGATCATCCTTCAGTTAGATCTGGAATAAAACGAGCAATTGAAAGTGCGGGCATGTCTTGTTGTGGCGAGGCGGCTAGTCGCACCGAGGCTTTTGCGCAAATTGCTCACAAGTCTCCTGATGGAGTGATTCTTGATCTAAACCTGCCAGATGGATCTGGCCTTGATATCGTGCAATGGATCCGAAAGCACTCCAAAGAAATGGCGATAGTCATACTTACGATGAGTGATGAAGAGAGTCATCTGATCGCTGCGATGCGAGCGGGAGCAAGCGCCTTTGTGAAGAAGAGCGCACCGCTCGAGGATGTTGTATCGTCTTTAAGAAGTGCGCTGCGGCAACCAAAGAACTTCACCGCAGCAGATCTGACCAACGCGCTAAAGAAATCTGAGGCAGCTGATCTTCTAACGCCACGAGAATTAATAGTTCTTCACGCGCTCTCACTGCCTGGTACAAATAGTCAATTGGCAAAATCGCTATTTATTTCAGAGGCGACTTTTAAGACACATTTGACGGCGATCTATCGCAAATTTGGAGTTAGTAATCGATTTGGTGCGGTAACAAAAGGTCGGAGCATTAATTTATTTTGAGTAGTTCCCTAAAATTCGCAGCCCAGATATCCCAGCGCCAATTCGAATTTATCCATTCCCGCCCGCGCTGACCCATTTCTTTAGCCATCGTTGGATCATCAAATAAAAATTTAACGGCCCTAGCTATGGCAGCAGGATCTCTTCCGTCAACTGTAATTCCAGTCTCGCCCTCCAACACAGCATCGGGTGCCCCACCAGATTTGCCGGCAATAACAGGTAAGCCACAAGCGCTAGCCTCAAGATAAACAATTCCCAGACCCTCAACTTCTAACCCAGCAAGTCGAGAGCGAGATGGCATAGCGAAGATATCTCCAACAGAAATGTATCGCGGCAGATCTGCATATTGGATTCGACCAATAAAAGTTACTGAATTTTGTACTGAAAATTTCTGAACTAAACCTTCTAAGTGTTTTTGATGAGGCCCCGTGCCTATCAGCAAGACATGCGCATCAGAATGGTGTTGCAAAATTTCAGGTAGCGCTGTGATCAATGAATCTTGGCCTTTACGATGAACCAAGCGACCAACGCTCACAATCACTTTTTTATCTGAAAGACCCAGAGATTCTCGCAGTTCGTCAGCCGATGAATGGGGCGCGAAATGTGCGGTATCAATTCCTGGAGCGATCTTCACCATCGCAGATACTGCATTTACCGATAGCGACTTAGCAATTTCCGTGCGAGTAAAATCTCCCAGGTAAGTAAGGTGATCAACGTGGTTTCCGATGTAGCGCATCGCCCATTTGAATGGCCAGAGTTTGGCCCACCAGACTTCGTGCCCGTGGGTTAGCGAAACTATTTTTTGCGCGCCCGCTTTGCGTAGCCCTCGCGCCATAACCGCTAGTGGCGCAGCGGCTCCGAAAAATACGACTTTAATTCCTTCATTGGCGATCAAACGTTTTACAGCACGAATCACTCTTGGCGTCGGGAGCAGAACCTTAGATTTATCCCGAAAAACTTTTACGCCAAATTGATCTAGCCAGTTCTGGTCATAAGCTTTGGTATCGCCTTGCTGTGATGTATAGACAGTTACCGATCCTGCAGGAAACCGCTCAATAAGACCAATGATGAAAGTTTCAATTCCGCCGGCGCGTGGACCAAAGTCATTTGTGATGCAAATAGTTTTTTCGGTCATTTAATCAATCAAGCTAGAGGCGACGGGCGCCGACATAAGGTTTGCGTCCCAGACTAGATGCGCTGGCAACCTTTACTCGTGATCCAGATCGAGGTGCGTGCACCATCTTGCCATTACCGAGATAAATTCCTACGTGCGAAATTGGCCGACCGAAGAAGACTAAATCTCCAGGCTTAAGATCGCTGCGCTTTACCGATTTTCCATAATTGTATTGGGCGCGCGATGAGTGCGGTAGTGAGACGCCTGCGTTTTGAAATGCTCGCATAGTCAAACCAGAACAATCCCAAGTTGTCATTCCGTCAGCGCCGAAAACGTACCTATCGCCAATTTGCTTCAGCGCATATTGCAGAGCTTTACCGGAACGACCTGAAACACCCGACAGTGCTTTTGCTGCAGCCAAAGATGATTTTTGATCGGCATCTTCTTCTTGTTCTGCAAGGCGAGCTAATCGCTCTCGGTCTTCCTTCTTAAGTTTGGATAAGAGCGACTCCGCTTCAGCCAACTTTGCGGTCGCTCGTGCGCTCTGGGCTGCTAATTTCTTTTGGGCTGCCTGTACAAGCGCTAACTTGTCGTTAACCGTTAGCGAAGTTGCGGTAAGGCGTTGCTTTGCAGCCTGAAATTTGCGAAGTTCAACTGATTTTTTTCGAGTTATCGCTTCTAAGGAACCGGCGGCAGAGAGATAAAGTGCAGGATCAGAAGAAAATAGAAGTTCTAGGCTCTGGCTTAGCCCACCTGATTTGTATTGTTCTACCGCAATTGCGCTCAACGATTTAGAGAGAGCGCTAACGCTCTGACTCTGTACTTCTTTCTTCGCTTGAATTCCGGCGAGAGTGCGGTTTAGCGTTGCCAGCCTTACCTTCGCTTCTTGCGCGCCTTCTGCGGCGGTGGTTGCCTCTTCTTCAAGTTGGCGAACTCGAGCTTGCACTTCTGCCAAAGTTTGGGCGGCCTGCGCTGATGGCGCGACAAAAATAGGAGCTGCGATCGCGAAAAGTGCAACTACGACAGCAGCAACTGATCGCAGTCGAAACCCTTGGCCGATGGTTAACATAAGAGTTAAAGGCTAACGGGGGCGCTCGTGCAATCTCAACTTGAGATACGCGTGGCTAGCCTGTGAATTTAAATAAATCTGGGGATATCACGCTGAATTAAAGCGTAATGGGCGTACGAGTCCTCGAGATGAAAGCAAATCTATGGCTTCGGCTGTTGAGTCGGGAATTTCGTGGAGCGCTTCTATCGGCTCCTTCTTAGTAATGAAATAAGTCAGAATGCAATCATTGCATCCAACATCTCGTATGGCGCAGGTATCACAGGAAATGATCATGCAAAAAAATATATCCGCCTCCACTGACATCACATCTTGGAGCGGTAGCCTTTTGAGATGGCGGTATTTGCTTCTCTTGTAGTCGGCGCAGATGGTTCCACCGCCAAAAGTGGAAATTCCCGCGGCATTACGAGCGGGGTAGACCGAACCGCATTCTTGGCCCGTCGGCGCAGCGCGGACTTTCTCTTAATTGGGGGCGAAACTGCACGGGTCGAGCCTTATCACCGCACGCCTGTGCCAGTTGTTATCTCATCCCGATCAATGATCAACTCCTTGGCAGATAACCGCCTGGCGCACTGGTGGAACCTCTCCCCTTCAGAAGCACTGGCTAAAGGAATTAAAAAATTTGGTGAGAACGTTCTGGTGGAATCAGGCCCATCAATTATCGATGATCTGCTTTTAAATCAAGCACTAGATGGGATTTATCTAAGTATTACCTCTGTCACCGGTGGCGAAAACCCAATAGATATTGCAGCGCTACTAGGAAACTTTGTTGAAATCGATCGTAAAGAAGTTGAAGGTACGCAATTTATTGAAGCTAGAAGGCGGAAATAACCGCAACGCCAGCAACCGCCGCGAAAATTCCAATATATTGAATGCGATGCAATCTTTCGTTTAAGAATTTGAAAGCTAATACTGCAGTAAAGATTGGGTATAAAGCGCCAAGCACCATGGCTAGAGTTAAACTTCCCTTGGTGGTTGCAATCCCCAGAAGAATATTTGCCAAGGCATCCGCGCAACCAATAAAGATCAGAACCGGTGCTAACTTAAAATTCAAACCGCCAATTGTGCGATACTTCAAAAGTATTCCGAGTGAGATAAATAATGTGGTTGCCCGCATCATCACCATTGTCATCAGCACGCTACCTTGCGAACCAATTGCCATCCCAACTAAAGCAAAACCAAATCCAGCTGCTGCGCCAAGTGCGAGAATTAGCGGTTTGATCGGAAGGCCTTGTGAAAGTTCTGGACCGCTTGCTAAGAAAGCCCCGACAATTGCTAGCGCTGCGCCAATCGAAAGAATTATGGATAGGCGATCTCCCTTAATAAAGAAAGCGTAAGCCACGGGGATAAGTGCAGATAATGCGCTAATCGGAGCTACCACTCCCATCCTTCCGGTGGCTAGTCCAGCATATAAACAAATCAAACCGATGTAACCGAATACACCTCCGAGCGCACCTGGAATGAAATATCCATTATCTCCAAAAGCGTTAGCAGAATATTCTCCTGTGGCTAAAACCAAGATAATTCCAAATACAAGACCGATAGCTTGTGTGACACCCAGAACTGCAATCGCTGGATATTTTTTACTTAACTTTCCACCGTGATAATCAGCAGTTCCCCATAACAGGCTAGAAAGTAACGCTAATAAGGTGGCCATGGCGAGCAAGGTTACACAGTCTTGCGCCCTGCCTCCCACTTATCTTGCGCCGCCATCTTTAGAATTAAGCAGTGGATGTAGCCCAATTTAATCGCATGGTTGATCACCTTCGATCCGTAACTCCACGATCTGAAATTATTTTGGAAGAAGTTCCAGCCCCGCAAAAATTGGCGACTTACTCATTCGCATTTACTGCAGATGTATCAAATGGCCTGCTTGGTGATGCCGAAGACGAGATCGCATCTGGTCGTTTCGTTCTCTTGCATGAACCAGGTGGGCAAGATACTTGGGAAGGCGAATTCCGTTGTGTCACATTTTTGCGTGCAGATGTTGATGAGGCGATGCAAGATGATCCACTTCTGCCAGAAGTCGGCTGGAGTTGGCTCCTTGATTCACTTTCTGCGGCAGGCTGCGAATTTAACGCACCTAGCGGAACGGTGACTCGAGTTTCAAGCGCATCTTTTGGCAAACTATCGCCTCGCAACGATGAATCGGAAATTGAGATTCGCGCATCTTGGAGCCCGATTATTAAAGATGCTAACGAGATGGTCTCTCACGTCTTAGCCTGGTGCAATCTTCTCGGTGAAGTTGCCGGTTTGCCTCCGGTCGTTGAAGGCGTTGCTCCAATTTCGGCGGCTCGTCGCAAGGCCTAGCCGCGCGCTAAAAATTTTATATATGGATAATGTAAAAGAGGACTCCCCCGATAACGAACCGGTAATCACCGCTATTCCACTTTTGGCACCTGCCGAGGGCGTTCCAAAAATTATTGCAGACGAAGCATCATTTGAAAACGCACTCCGTGATTTAGCAAAAGGTTCTGGCCCCTTTGCCGTTGATGCCGAAAGAGCATCTGGTTTTAAATTTAGCGCACGTGCATATCTCATTCAGATTAAACGCAATGGTGGTGGTTTGCATCTAATTGATCCGATCCCCTTTGGGCCAAAGCACCGTTTATTCATTGAGTTAAATGAACTCTTGCAGAGCGATGAAGTAATTCTGCACGCCAGCACGCAGGATCTTCCATGTCTGCGCGAGTTGGGAATTAATCCCAAAAAATTATTTGATACCGAACTCGGTGGCCGTATCGCCGGACTGCCAAGAGTTGGGCTGGGACCACTTCTTGAATCACTTATGGAGGTCTCACTAGCCAAGGAACACTCGGCAGCTGATTGGTCACAAAGACCATTGCCACAAGAATGGCTAAATTACGCCGCACTTGATGTGGAGTTATTGGTTGAACTACGTGAAAAGGTTTATGGACTTTTGGCGAGCGCTAATAAATTGAAGTGGGCGAACGAAGAATTTCAAGCAATTCTTGATGCTCCCCCACCACCGCCTCGCGTTGATCCTTGGCGCAGAACTTCGGGGATGCACAAAATTAAGAAACGAAATCAGTTAGCGCTAGTACGCGCGCTTTGGACTGTTCGAAATGAAATCGCACAGGAGGCCGACATCTCGCAAGGTCGCCTTCTCTCCGATGCAGCAATCGTGGAGATCGCCAGCGTCGCCCATGTGAAGACGATTAAGACAAAGAAGGATTTAGAGCGAATTCTCCGTCCACTTGGTTTGCGAGCGCGCTGGCTGGAGAACGCCGCTTCTTGGCTTAGCGCTATTTCCGATGCCGTAGCCCTGAGCGAAGACCAATGGCCACAAGTTAGAACCGACTCTGATTCACTGCCGCCGCTAAAGATTTGGCGCGAGCGCTTTCCGGATAAATACGCACCACTTACCCACGCCAAGGCTCGCTTACTGGCAAAGGCGGAAGAGCTCTCTATCCCCCTTGAAAATATGCTTACCCCGGAATACATCCGCCGGATCTGCTGGAACGCCCCTAAGGGCGAGGTAGCAGGTGCTTTGGCTACTCTGGGTGCACGTTCCTGGCAGATAGAGATCGCAGCCCCCATTTTGGAGTCAGCGCTGCTTGAAACCATACCGCTGGCAGCCCCAGCCGAGAGCGAAGAGCCTGAAGCGGCCCCTGCCGAGGTGTGAGGAATTACGCAACATTTAAGTTGCGTAATTCGGGGTGCAGTTCTAGGTTAATCCCATGCTCAGTACATTCATTATCGCCCTCCGCGAAGGCCTAGAAGCCGCTCTCATTGTGGGGATCTTGGTCGCATACATTGTTCGCACCGACCGTCGCCACTTGTTAAAGCCTGTCTGGACCGGCGTGACTCTTGCAATCGCGGCCAGCCTTGCCCTTGGCGGAATCCTTTCTTTCACATCCGCAGAATTATCTAGTCGCGGTGAAGAACTATTTGCGGGCTTAACATCTTTTGTAGCAGTGGCACTTGTTACCTGGATGGTTTTCTGGATGAAGCGCACTGCTCGCACTTTGCGCGATGATCTTCAAGGCAAAGTTGATAGCGCAGTAATGACTGGCCCATTAAGCCTTGCTTTAGTGGCTTTTTTCGCTGTTTTGCGCGAAGGTCTAGAAACCGCGCTATTTATTTACACAAATTTCAAAACTGTTGGAGCAGCATCATCTGCCACAGTTGGATTAGTACTTGGTTTGGGACTTGCCGTAGCACTTGGATATTTGATTTATAACCGAGCTGTGAAATTAAATCTCGCAAAGTTTTTCACTGTAACTGGAGTTGCACTAATCATCGTCGCCGCTGGAGTACTTTCATATGGCGTCCACGAATTCCAAGAGTTGGGTTACCTACCTGGCGTTGATACATACCTATGGGATGTAACTCCATGGATTGCCAAGGAGTCTCTCCTTGCCGCAATCCTCGGCGGAACCGTTGGCTTTGATACCACCACCTCAATCGTCCAATTCTTAGCCTCAGGAATCTATCTCGCAGCGGTCTTGATTCCCTACCTTTCCAAGAAAGGCGCATCTGCACCACGAGTGAGAGCCAGCGCTTAATCCAGCTTGTTCCGCTTTTCGCTACTGACGAGTAACCTATCCCTAGGAGTTACCTAGCCTTTACTCGTTAGAAAGTAGCGCATATGTCACGCACCGTTGTTCTAGTCGATGCTGTTCGTACCCCTTTTGGAAAGGCCGGCAGCATGTACTCCGGTACTCGCGCCGATGATCTGATGGTGCGCGCGATGCGTGGCCTGCTGGAGCGCAATCCCAAAGTAAATCCAGGTGATATCGAAGATGTTGCGATCGCTGCTGCAACACAAACTGGTGATCAAGGAATGAATTTAGGTCGAAGCGCATCATTGCTTGCCGGCTTGCCAAATACAGTGCCTGGATATTCAGTTGATCGCTGGTGCGCAGGTGCGCTCACCGCGACTACATCTCTAGCTGGTGCAATTGCAATCGGTTCAATCGATATTGCAATTGCTGGCGGCGTTGAACATATGGGCAATCACCCAATTGGTGATGGTCTTGATCCGAATCCAAGATTTTTAGCTGAGCGAATTGTGGAACAAGATGCGCTCGCCATGGGTGCAACTGCAGAACGTTTGCACGATCGCTTTCCGCAATTAACTAAAGAGCGCGCAGATCGTTACGCCTATAACTCACAAATGAAAACTGCCGCCGCATATGCCGTTGGAAAAATTCAAAGAGATTTGATTCCAACTGCTGCTCGCATTCCAGAGATGGGTTGGGGCATCGCAACTGTTGATGAGCCACCACGTCCAACAACGACAATGGAAGGCTTATCAACACTCAAGACTCCATTTCGCGCCGCAGGTCGCGTAACACCTGGAAATTCATCTGGTTTAAATGATGGCGCAACCGCCGCACTTCTTGCTAGCGAAGATAAAGCGAAAGAGTTGGGACTAACCATTAAGGCAAAGTTAGTTTCCTACGCATTTGCTGGCGTCGAACCAGAAGTTATGGGTTTTGGGCCCGTTCCTTCAACGATCAAGGCTTTGGCAAAAGCTGGATTAAAAATTTCTGATATCGGTGCCTTTGAAGTTAACGAGGCATTCGCCGTACAAGTAATTGCCTTCTTAGATCACTTCGGAATTGCAGATGATGATCCCCGCGTTAATCCATATGGCGGAGCAATTGCTGTCGGCCACCCGTTGGCATCATCCGGAATTCGCTTAATGTTAAATCTGGCGCGCTCTTTTGAAGAGCACACCGATGTTCGTTACGGCTTAACCACAATGTGTATTGGACTTGGTATGGGCGGCACCGTTATTTGGGAGAACCCTCACTTCACTGGAGGATCAAAGTAATGGCAACTGAAATGAAATTACCTGAAGGCGCTCCAGAAGAAGTCATCACCAACGCACTTGTACGCGATGTTGATCTAAATCCATTTGGCCACAAAGGCTCACTTGCGCTTATCACTTTAGATAATGGTTTAGACCACAATCGTCCCAATACCTTCGGACCGCAATCTCTAGCTGCCCTAGATGCGGCAATCACAGATGCCATTGGTCGTGCACCAGCTGCAATTGCGATCACCGGAAAACCATTTATCTTCGCCGCAGGTGCGGACCTTTCTGCACTCTCCTTTCTAGCAAAGCGCGAGCAATCACTTGCGATTGGAAAATTAGGCCACGATGTATTTCGTAGATTTGATGAATGTGGAATTCCAACATTCGCATTTATCAATGGTCTAGCCCTCGGTGGCGGACTCGAAGTCGGCCTTCATTGCAACTATCGCACCTTGGCATCAACTGCATTTACCGGATTGCCAGAAGTCTTTCTAGGTTTGGTCCCAGGTTGGGGCGGTGCGACAATTTTGCCTAAGTTGATCGGTCCAGAGCGCGCCATACAAGTGATAATGCTAAATGCGCTAAATAACAACACAATGATGAAAGCTAAGGATGCTCTCTCACTTGGTGTCGTAGATGCTGTTTATGAACCGGCGGATTTCTTAGAACGCTCAGTTTCCTTTGCTGCAAATGTTCTATCTGGCAAAGCTAAAATCGAACGGAAGGATTATTCGAACGATCCTGCTTGGGAAACAGCACTGGCTACCGGTAAGGCGGCATCGCTAAAGAAGTATGGTGGAGCAGAAATTGCATCACCAATGCGCGCCCTTGAGTTAATCGCTGCCGCGCGCACAAATACTCGCGGCGCAGGCTTTGACGCAGAAGATCAAGCACTTGCAGATTTAACAATGTCAGATCCGCTGCGCGCTTCGCTATATGCCTTTAACTTGATTCAGAAAAAGCGTAAAAAAGTTGAAGGTGCTCCAAAACCAGCCGTTGCTCGCAAAGTAACCAAGGTTGGCGTTGTTGGTGCGGGTTTGATGGCTTCACAACTTGCACTTCTACTTCTTCGTAACTTGAAGTGCCCAGTTGTAATGACCGACATTGATCAAGAGCGCGCAGATAAAGGTGTTGCCTGGGTCAAAAATGAATTGGCAAAGTTAGTTGAAAAGAAGCGCATGAGCGAAGAATCCGCTCGTCGCCTTTCCCTGCTAATTAGTGGTTCAGCAGATCAAAATTCATTTGCTGGCTGTGACTTTATTATCGAAGCGATATTTGAAGAACTCTCCCTTAAGCAAGAGCTCTTCAAGAAATTAGAGAAGATCATCTCCCCTGAATGTGTTCTTGCCACAAATACTTCATCGCTTTCAGTGGAAAGAATGACTGAAGGGCTAACCAATCCAGAACGTGTTATTGGCTTCCACTTCTTTAACCCAGTTGCAGTTATGCCACTGCTCGAAATTGCTCGTACTTCCACGACAGATGATGCAACTACCGCAACTGCGGTAGCAGTAGGTAAAGAGTTAAAGAAGACAATGATTATCTGTAAAGATGCACCTGGCTTCGTAGTTAACCGTTTGCTCACTCGCTTTATGGGTGAAGTAACCGATGCCGTAGATGAAGGCACCTCACCAGCGGTTGCAGATAGCGCGATGCGCAGCATTGGTTTTCCAATGTCACCATTTGAACTCCTAGATTTGGTTGGTCCAGGTGTTGCTCTGCACGTATCGGAGACTTTACATGCAAATCTAGGTGAGCGTTATCGCGTCTCCCCCACAATGCAGGCGATGGTTGCGGCTAAAGTCCGTAACTTCTACATCAAGGGTAGTGATGGAAAATTAACGCCAAACCCAGAAGCGCTAGCGTTAATGAAGCAAGGAACAACAGCATCTACAGCTGAACAAGTTCGCGAACGTGCACTTAAAGCGTTAGCGGTTGAAGCGCGCATGATGCTCGATGAAGGAGTTGTTTCAACTCCTGCTGAAATTGATCTTTGTATGCTGATGGGCTCTGGTTGGCCGATGCATTTAGGTGGAATATTGCCTTACTTAGATCGTGAAGGAATTAGTGAAGCGGTTTGCGGTCAGCGTTTTCACGCGCCGGGGATTGCATCTCTTCCATAATTTCAATTGAGTTGGCGGAACCGGTTTGGCTATTCCACTCAACAATGCTGCGCGCAATGCTTTGAGAAGTAATGCCGAGGTCGCTGAAAATTTCACTCCGCTTGGAATGTTCAATAAACTCCAGCGGAACACCGATTGAGTGAATTGGAATATTCAGTCCTACTTCGCGGAACATTTCAGAGATAGAACTCGCGATTCCACCGTGTTTAATTCCATCCTCCAGTACCACCACGCTCTTGTATCGTCGCGCCATTGTGGCTAGAGAAGTAGACAAAGGTTTCACCCATCGTGGATCAATAACTGTTACACCGACACCTTCTCGGTAAGCCATACCAGCGGCCTCAACCGCGATCGCAGCCATAGCGCCAATACTCACCAATAAGACATCCGCGCTTTCGCCGCGATATAGAACATCAATTCCATCGCGACGTTCAAACGCCGGAATATCAATTTGAACCGCACCTTTTGGATAGCGCAACATTGAAGGCGCGTTAGAGATTGCCACGGCTTCCCGCAGAGTTTCTCGCAGTCGCGTTGCATCGCGCGGGGCAGCGACATGCATCGTTGGAACAATTCCGGTTAAGGCCAAATCCCAAATTCCGTGATGTGATGGGCCATCGTCTCCAGTTACACCAGCGCGATCTAAAACAAAGGTAACTCCGGCCTTATGCAGTGCCACGTCCAGAAGTAACTGATCAAATGCACGATTTAAAAATGTTGAATAGACCGCAACAACTGGATGTAAGCCAGCAAAGGCCATACCCGCAGCGCTGGTGACAGCATGTTGTTCTGCAATACCGACATCAATCGTTCGCTCCGGAAATTCTCTTTCGAAGGCATCAAGTCCAGTTGGGCCCATCATCGCGGCGGTAATTGCAACTATATCTTCGCGCTCTCGAGCAATTTCAATTAATTCGTTAGAGAAAATCTTGGTCCAACTTGTGGCGCTCTTCGCAAGCGGCGCTCCAGTTTCAGGATCTACGATTCCAACAGCGTGAAATTTCTCAGCTTGGTCATCGATTGCGGGTTTATGGCCGCGCCCCTTTTCAGTTATAACGTGAACCAGTACAGGAGCACCGAACTCTTTCGCTTTTTGTAGCGCTTTTTCAAGAGCAGCAATGTCGTGTCCATCGATCGGACCCATATATTTCAAACCTAGATCTTCAAACATTCCCTGCGGAGCGACTATATCTTTTATGCCTTTTTTCATTCCATGTAAAGTTTCATAAATTGGTGTGCCAACGACTGGGGTCTTATGAAGTACTTCTTTACCCCAATCTAAGAAACGTTCATATCCTTTTGTAACCCGTAAGGTTGAAAGATAAGTTGCCAATCCCCCGATGGTTGGCGAATAAGAACGCTCGTTGTCGTTTACAACTATTACCAAATTTCGTTCCTCGGCGGCAGCGATATTATTTAGCGCCTCCCAAGACATTCCTCCAGTTAAGGCGCCATCTCCAACGACCACGACCACGTGACGATCTACCTGGCCAGTCTGTGCGAAGCCAAATGAGATTCCATCTCCCCAAGAGAGAGCGGTGGAAGCGTGTGAATTTTCAATTACATCGTGTTCGCTCTCGCTTCGATTTGGATAACCTGCGATACCGCCACGTTGACGTAGCCCATCAAAACTATCTGCTCGTCCAGTCACTATTTTATGAACGTAGGATTGATGTCCAGTATCAAAGAGAACGACGTCGCGCGGTGAATCGAAAGCGCGGTGAATCGCCAGAGTTAACTCAACGACTCCCAAATTTGGACCGAGATGTCCGCCGGTTTTTGAAACTTTGGTGATCAAAAATTGGCGAATTTCTTCGCATAGTGAATTCAGTTGGGCAAGATCTAGCGCCTTGATATCTGCGGGCGATTTAATCTGCTCAATCATGGTTTCATTCTAGGTTGGAGCAAGTAAATCCGCGATTCTTACGCCAATAATTGGCGGAGTACGTACTGCATGATCCCGCCATGACGATAGTAATCACCCTCGCCCGGCGTATCGATTCGCACCTTGGCGTTAAATGATTTATCGCCCGCTGTGACCTTTACCTCTTTCGGAATTCCACCGGTGTTTAATTCAGTGATACCTGAAATTGCAAAAGTTTCAGTACCTGTTAAGCCAAGTGATTGGGCTGTCTGGCCTTCTTTAAATTGCAATGGAAGTACACCCATTCCAATTAAATTAGAACGGTGGATTCGCTCGAAGCTTTCCGCGATGACAGCACGTACACCCAGCAACGCTGTGCCTTTCGCCGCCCAGTCGCGCGATGATCCAGATCCATACTCTTTACCTGCAAGGATCACTAAAGGAACTCCGGCGCTTTGATAAGCAATTGAAGCATCATAAATTGTTGCTTGTTCACCTTCGTTTAAGAAGTTACGAGTGAAACCGCCTTCAACTCCATCTAACAACATATTCTTCAAGCGGATGTTGGCAAAAGTTCCACGGATCATAACTTCGTGATTTCCACGTCGTGATCCATATGAGTTGAAGTCAGCGCGTGCAACTCCGTGAGCTTCAAGATATTTACCGGCAGGTGAGTCGGCTTTGATATTTCCTGCAGGTGAAATGTGATCGGTTGTTACAGAATCACCCAAAATTGCCAAAACTCGTGCACCAGAAATGTCAGTGACCGGCTTTGGATTCGCTGGCATTCCGTCGAAGTAAGGAGGTTTGCGGACATAGGTTGATTGCGCATCCCATTCAAATGTTTTTCCAGTTGGAGTATCAAGTGATTTCCAGCGATGATCGCCATCGAAAACGGTTGCGTAATCCTTCTTAAACATCTCTGATGATATTGATGAATCAATAACATCTTGAATCTCTTTAGCACTTGGCCAAATATCGGCTAAGAGGACATCCTTGCCATCTTTATCCTTGCCGAGAGAATCCTTCTCAAAATCGTGATTCATAGTTCCGGCTAGCGCATAAGCAACGACTAGCGGAGGCGACGCGAGATAGTTCATCTTCACATCTGGGCTAATTCGTCCTTCAAAGTTACGGTTTCCGGACAGTACTGCCGTAACAGCTAAATCGTGTTCGTTAACTGACTTGCTGATCTCAATTGGCAGCGGGCCAGAGTTACCGATACAAGTTACGCAGCCATAGCCAACTAGATTGAAACCGAGGGCTTCCATATATTTTGTTAGATCTGCTCGATCGTAATAATCGGTAACAACCTTTGATCCCGGTGCCAGAGTTGTCTTTACCCAAGGCTTGGAAGTTAAGCCACGCTCAACAGCCTTCTTGGCAAGAAGTGCGGCACCAATCATTACTGAAGGATTTGATGTGTTTGTGCAAGATGTAATTGATGCGATAACTACATCACCATTCTTAATTGTGGTTGCTTTAGCGCCAACCTTTACTGGATAAGCCTCTTTGCCAGTTTTATCAGTTATGTATGTTGGAAGAATTTTCTCGAATGCGTCCTTAGATCCACTTAGTGAGATGCGATCTTGTGGGCGCTTTGGACCTGAAATAGATGGAACAACTGTCGAAAGATCTAATTCGATATGTTCAGAAAAGCGCGGACTAATTGCTGGGTCGTGCCACATTCCTTGTGCTTTCGCATATTGCTCGACAAGTTCGACTTGTTCATCACTGCGACCAGTTAGGCGTAGGTAACGAAGAGTCTCATCATCAATTGGGAATATCGCACAAGTAGAACCATATTCAGGGCTCATATTGCCGATCGTTGTGCGGTTTGCCATTGGAACACAGACAACACCCGGACCGTAGAATTCTACAAACTTGCCGACAACTCCATGCTTGCGAAGCATCTCAGTAATTGTTAGCGCCATATCAGTTGCTGTTGTACCAACTGGAAGCGCACCACTCAATTTAAATCCAACTACACGAGGAATCAACATTGACACTGGTTGGCCCAATAGCGCAGCTTCGGCCTCAATGCCACCGACGCCCCATCCGAGTACGCCTAGTCCGTTAACCATTGTTGTGTGTGAATCTGTTCCAACAACCGTATCTGGATAGGCTCGAAGAACTCCATTTACCAAACGAGTCATTACGACGCGAGCCAGGTATTCAATATTTACTTGGTGAACAATGCCGGTTCCTGGTGGCACAACTTTAAACTCATCAAAAGCGCCTTGTCCCCAACGCAAGAAACGATAACGTTCACGATTGCGCTCGTATTCAACATCTGTGTTTTTCTCGAAAGAATCTTTCGCGCCGAAGAAATCAGCGATGACCGAGTGATCAATAACAAGTTCAGCCGGCGCTAGAGGGTTCACCTTGGCCGGATCTCCCCCGAGTTCAACAATCGCCTCGCGCATTGTGGCCAGGTCTACTACGCACGGAACTCCTGTGAAATCTTGCATGACGACGCGAGCTGGCGTGAACTGAATTTCAGTATCAGGTTCTACAGATGGATCCCATTGGGCTAGAGATTTAATGTGGTCAGCAGTTATATTCGCGCCATCTTCAGTGCGCAGCAGGTTTTCTAGGAGTACTTTGAGAGAGAAAGGTAGATTCGCTGCGCCTTCAAGATTTGAGATATCAAAGATTTCATAATCTTTACCTGCAACTTTTAAATTCTTTTTGGCGCCTAGCGAGTTCTTGCTCATATACATCCTTAACTAATTTATCTTGACGTCAAGATACCTTAAATCGACCAAATAGCGCAACAGTTTCAATGTGGTGTGTCATGGGAAACAGGTCGAAGGCGCGGATTTTGGAGATTTCATAACCGGCTTCACTTAAATATGTAGTGTCACGAGCAAGCGCTGCTGGATCACAAGCGACATAGACAATCGCACGTGGCTTAAGTACGGCCATAGCCTGGACCACTTCCTTTCCGGCACCTTCCCGCGGTGGATCTAAAACAATTACATCGCACTGACTAAATCCAGGCAGTAATTTTGCAACATCACCTGTGTGCACCTTCACATTTTTATACTCCGCAAAATTTCGCATTGCATCCGCCGTCGCGCTCTTGCTGCCCTCAACTAAATCGATCTGCCCAGCTTCGCCCACTTTTTCTAAAAATTGTGAAGTGAAGAGCCCGACTCCCCCATAAAGATCTAGTACTCGATCTCCCGCTTGCAGTTCTGCAAATTCTCTGACAACTTTAGTCAGCACCGTGGGCGCTAATTTATGGCTCTGCCAAAAAGAGCGTTGCGAAACTTCTAGATCAAATCCATTTATTGAGTATTGGCCGATATCTGGTCCTTCACTGCTACGAACTGGAGTTTCATCGCGGGTGTAACCAGTTGCGATAGTTCGCTCGCCTGCTGAAGATAGCGAGACCTCAACGCGCAAATCGCCCTTCCATTTACGCGAGCTTAATTCTTGGTATTTAACTTCCGGTTGCAAGATTCGACAATCACTTACCGGAATGACTTTATTGCTTCTGGCCTGCTTAAAACCGAGATCTCCATTACGAGTAGTCACAGCGTTGAAACGTGTTCGGTATCCCAGCGGAGCGCCTACTTCTTCTACATCTACTTGCATCTCACGTTTTGCGATACGTGCAAATTGCTCGGCAATGACCTCACTCTTCAATTGGCGTTGTCGCTCGAGTGAAATATGTTGGAAGTCGCATCCGCCACAACCTGCGCGGTGCGCAAATTGGCAAGGCGCACTTACTCGATCCGCAGATGGAGTTATAACCTTTACAACATCGGCGCGATTAAATGAACTTCCGGTGCCCGTTATTTCGATTTCAACTTCCTCGCCAGGAATTGCATGTCTTACAAAAATCACTGCGCCAAGGTGGCGAGCGATGAAGTGACCGCCGTGAGCGACTTTCTCAATGGTCGTGATAAAGCGATCCCCCACCGCCAACGCAACGCGTTCTGCGGAATCTCGCTCGCTAGCCCCATTAGGTGTCATAAAGATAAGAATAAGGGTGTAAGTTAAACCTTGTGCACGTCGTGATTATGGGATGCGGTCGAGTTGGTTCTTCTCTGGCCACCGAACTCGAAGCTGCTGGACATTCTGTTGCAATTATCGATCAATCCCGAGAAGCGTTCCGTCGTTTAGGTCCAAACTTCAAGGGTCGCACTGTTTCAGGCGTTGGATTTGATCGAGATACCTTGCTGGAAGCCGGAATTGAAACCGCAGATGCATTTGCCGCAGTCAGTAACGGAGATAACTCAAATATTTTGGCAGCGCGTGTGGCGCGCGAGACTTACGGTGTCGACAATGTTGTCGCGCGAATTTATGATCCAGGACGCGCGGAAATTTACCAGCGTTTAGGAATTCCTACTGTGGCAACAGTCATTTGGGCAACTGATCAAATCTTGCGTCGTTTGGTTCCAGAAGGATCACGTTCTGAATGGCGTGATGCCAGCGGTGCGGTTCAACTCTGCGAGATGCACCCACATAAAGATTGGTTCGGAATGGCAATTACTGAACTCGAGGAGGCAACTGGCGCTCGAGTGGCATTTATTACCCGTTTAGGTGAAGGTCTTATTCCAGATGGACATTCAGTTCTGCAAGAAGGCGACCTGCTGCACGTTACGGTCCGCGATTCAGAGTTAAGCAAAGTGGAGCAAATTCTCGCTCTTTCTCCAGGTGATCATTCATGAGAATTGCTATCGCCGGCGCCGGAAATGTGGGTCGCGCGATTGCGCGCGAACTTCTAGATAACGGCCATCAAGTTCTGCTAATTGATCGTGATCCGAAGGCGCTAAAAATGGAATCGGTACCGGATGCGGAATGGTTAATGGCCGATGCTTGCGAAATTACCGCCCTTGATAAAGCGGTTCTAAATAATTGCCAAGTCTTGGTTGCCGCAACCGGTGATGACAAAGTCAACCTAGTCACTTCCTTACTCGCCAAAACCGAATATGGAGTTCCGCGGGTAGTCGCTCGTATCAATCATCCTAAAAATGAATGGCTCTTTGATTCATCGTGGGGCGTTGATGTTGCTGTATCGACTCCAAGAATTATCTCTGCCCTTGTGGAAGAAGCGGTTAGCGTTGGCGATGTCGTGCGTCTCTTCTCTTTCCGAAAGGGCCAAGCCAATCTGGTCGAGTTAACTCTTCCAGATTCTTCAAGTTGCATCGGAAAAACAGTAGAAGAGATTGAACTTCCGGATGATGCATCACTTGCCGCAATCGTTCGCGATGGTCGCGTGATCACACCAACGCCAACTGATGTGTTCAGCGCGGGAGATGAATTGCTATTTGTGGCATCTGCTACCGCTGAAGGCTTAATTAAGTCTTGCTTTATTGCTATTTAGCTTTCTTTAATCTTTGTTGTCGGCACGCTCTTTAAAATCATCCATGAACCATATGCAGTTGCCAGAAAGAGTGGATATCCCATCGCCAGATTTACAGTTCCGAGCAAGTTGACGTTGCCGCTGCGATAAATCGGATACTGAACTGCAATACGTGTGAAGAACATGGCCACCCAGAGCCAACTTGCTCGTTTATAAGCTCGAGCTCGTTCGGGATCTTTACGCCATGATAAATTCTCGCCAAGGATTGGTCCTAGCAAGAGACCGAGTATTGGCCATCCGGCCAAATTGGCAATTAAGTAAACGCTGCCGTAGCCCAGATTTGTAAGTAACTTTGGAATATATAGATCACTCGCATTGCCGGTGCGATTAGCAAACCAAGCGCAAATCAATGAACCGATTAACCCTGAAATTGCGTGCTGAATCGTGTCGCGCTTGGCTAATCGAATAATGGTTAAAGTTGCCGAGACTATGAGTGAAGCAATCAGCGCCCGGCGAAGATCATCTGCCACGTTAAATACAACGAGAAAGACAATCGATGGAATTCCTGAATCAATCAGTCCTTTCTTGCCACCGAAGGCAGCAAGAACTTTCGCTTTATCTGATCCATTTGAATCAATTGGTAAGTTGCTCATCAACGCCCCGTAGATCCAAATCCGCCAGTGCCACGACCTGAACCAGGCAGAGATTCAACTTCAATAAATTCAGCACGTTCAACTTGTTGAATTACTAGCTGTGCGATGCGATCACCGCGCTTAAAGGAAACGCTCTCTTTCTGATCGTGATTAATTAAGATTACTTGCAGTTCTCCTCGATAGCCTGCGTCAACTGTTCCTGGCGCATTGACCATTGTGACGCCATGCTTTATCGCCAGCCCAGATCTTGGATGAACTAGTGCGACGTAACCATCTGGTAGCGCAATAGAAATACCTGTTGGGACCAATTGACGTTCACCCGGTGCTAAAGTCACATCTACGCGTGAGACCAGATCAGCTCCGGCATCTCCCCCTTTCGCGTAGTTGGGAAGAGGTAGATCTTTATCTAAACGTGTAACTAAAACTTTTACGCCCATTATGGATTTATCTCAAATTCTGGGTCGACAAAAGCTAATATCTCAGGAGTCTTGGCGATATGTTCGAGATATTCTTTTGGGGCATTCTCCAAGAAATGCGACATAGGAACAATTACGAAAAGCGCTGCTGCCCTGACTGCGATATCTCCATCAGCTCCGCCGAGACGCCCCTCCGCTTCGGTATAAACCTTACGATTCACTTGCCCCGTTATTCGCGCAGTTATGTGCAACGTAGTTCCCATTGGAACGGGTTTAAGAAAATCTGTTTCTAAACGCGCTGTTACTGCAGGTGAGCGAATCAGCCACATTAACTTTCCGAGCGCTTCATCGAATGCCAGAGATAGAAGTCCTCCGTGCGCCAATCCTGGTGCGCCTTGATGATTTTCTGTGACAGTGAATTCCGCAGTTAAATCTGCGCCAGCTCCAGCTTTAGCAACAAGATGAAGACCAGTTGGATGTAATTCACCGCACCCAAAACAGTGTCCGAAGTGCGATGGAATCTTGGTGCCGATTTCGGGTGCTTTGGCATGGCGCTCAGGGATTATTGCGCCTTCTGGAGGGGTCGTACTCGCCACGCGACTCATATGCGCACTTTACTTCATCTAGACTCCAATAGTGATATTCAAAGAAGTCCTCCGCCCGCCTATCTGGGTGCTCGCCTTCATTTATTTTCTATTTTTATCACTTGTTATAGCGATCTGGGCGGCATTTAACAACACTGTCGCTCTAATTACCTTTATCACTGCCACTATCGCAATTATCTACATCGCCTTTGCGATGCGTTCAACAATTACATTAGACGGTAATGAGTTGCGTATTGATCGCGCTCATATAGAAACCAAATATCTAGGTAAGGTAACGATTCTAGATTCAGAGGCGATGCGACTGTTGCGCACCCGTGATGCAGACCCTGCCGCCTATCTTGCGATTAAATTCTGGACTCCTACTGGGATAAAAATCGAAGTTATCGACCCACGAGACCCAACCCCATATTGGCTTATAACGAGCAAACGCGGCGAAAATATCGCCGCGTTGCTAGATAAATCATAAAACTTTTTAGCTGCACTCTTTACATACTGCTTTAGCGCCCTCGCCTTTAGCGAGTTGTGTTATGTGATGCACCAAGAAACAACGAGAGCAAGTAAATTCGTCGACTTGCTTTGGAACTACACGAACTGCGAGTTCTTCCCCAGATAAATCTGCACCAGGTAGTTCAAGATTTTCAGCCGCTTCGGCTTCATCGACATCAATCTGACCGGATTGAGCATCAACTCGCTTGGCTTTGAGTTCTTCTAGCGACTCCTCATGGAGTTCCTCATCCGTTTTTCGGGGGGTGTCGTAATCTGTTGCCACTGCTCTCACCTGCCTTCCATAAACTTAATAGAGTTCTCAAATGAGAATCTTCGTATACGGGCGCATACTCGCGCACTTATTCCTTATTACCCCTTACAACCAACGGCGTGTCGCATATATTCCCGCTTTTTTAAGCATATAAGGGCTATCTCAGATTATATGAGTGCATCCTCAATAGCTTTTGCGAGGCCACCGTCCACCAAGGCTCTCATCTGCGTTCCGGTCTCCACGTACTCTTCGCTGAGAATTTCACCACGTTCGTGAACAGCGCTTACAAGATCTCCACGATCATAAGGAATCAGCGCATTTATCTCCACATTTGGATGTGGAAGCGATTTTTCTATCGCGCGAACTAAGCCCTCTATACCGAAACCAGTTCTTGCAGAGAAAGCAAAACTATTCTTCTCTTTACGCAATATTTCCATGACGACATCCGGGTCTGCCGCATCTACCTTATTGATCGCAATTATTTCCGGAATTTCACCACCACTAATTTCGGTGATTACTTCGCGGACGGCACGAATCTGTTCAAAGGGATCAGGGTGCGATCCATCAACGACATGCACTATGAGATCCGCGCCAGATACTTCCTCAAGGGTTGATTTAAAAGCATCAATTAACTCGTGTGGCAGGTGGCGCACAAACCCAACGGTATCTGAAAGCGTATAAACGCGACCTTCAGAGGTCTGAGATTTACGCACGGTTGGGTCAAGTGTTGCAAAGAGCGCATTTTCTACCAAGACGCCAGCATCAGTTAACTTATTTAATAGCGATGACTTGCCTGCATTTGTATATCCAGCAATGGCAACCGATGGAATGTTAAAACGTTTTCGCTCTTGCCGTTTGGTATCGCGAGATACCTTCATCTCAGCGATCTCGCGTCGCAGTTTCGCCATCTTGTCGCGAATTCGGCGACGATCAGTTTCAATCTTGGTCTCACCTGGACCACGTCCACCGATACCTGCACCGCCTGCGGCGCGTCCACCAACTTGGCGCGAAAGTGAGTCACCCCAACCACGCAGCCTTGGAAGTAAGTATGCGATCTGCGCCAACTCAACTTGGGCCTTGCCTTCTTTGCTCTTTGCGTGCTGAGCAAATATGTCGAGGATCAAAGCGGTGCGGTCTACAACCTTTACCTTTAACTTATCTTCTAATTGCCGTAACTGCGAAGGAGAAAGTTCTCCATCGCAAATGACAGTATCGGCTCCAGTTGCAACTACTATCTGACGTAACTCAATAACTTTTCCAGATCCGATGTATGTAGCAGGATCAGGTTTGTCACGACGCTGAATAAGCCCATCTAATACTTCAGATCCTGCTGTCTCTGCTAAAGCCTTTAATTCAGCAAGTGAATTCTCAGCCATCTCTGCGCTACCTTCAGTCCAAACTCCGACTAGTACAACCCGCTCAAGTTGTAACTGTCGATACTCCGCATCGGAAATATCTTGTAGTTCGGTTGAAAAACCTTTGACGCGACGTAGCGCATGGCGCTCTGCAAGCTCAGGCTGGGATGAAACTTCGAAGTCGTTCTCATCGGCATCAAAATCAGCGGCTACTCTCGCACTTTCTCGGAGCAGCGCCTCAAAGAGATCGTTATCGCGTGGGACTTCTTCTTTCATGCATCCTGCAAAAAAGGAGTCAAATCATGATCAGAAATCAATAAAGCCGGTCCGGTCAGCGTTGCATTGGAATGTGGATCGATATCTACAACTAAACGGCCACCAGGCGGATAGATAACCCAGCGCGCCGGTAAATTCTCTTTCAGGTGCAAGGTTGCGGCCAATGCAACCGCACAGGTGCCGGTTCCGCAAGATTTAGTTTCACCACTGCCCCGTTCATGCACACGCATCTTCGCTTCGTGATTTGGCATAATTTCAACGAACTCGACATTTACGCCTTCAGGATAAGTATCTTTTGGTCGCACCACCGGTGCATCTTTAAGTGATCCGACATCTTCAATTTTTTCGACAAACACAACTGCATGCGGATTTCCTACATTTATGTTGTAGCCATTCCAGATCTTGCCCTCAACAGATGCGGTGATTTCCTCGTTCTCATCGCTAACTTTTCCCATATTTACGGATATGTCATCCACCTTGGGCACTCGTAAGTGTTTGATTCCATCTCTTGTATTAATCGCGAAGATTCCTTCTGGTTGATGTCCGCGTTCTACCAAGTAACGAGCCATAACTCGGATTCCATTTCCGCACATTTCGGCCAGAGATCCATCTGCATTGCGGTAATCCATGAACCATTTTTCATCCCGTTTTGTGATGCGAATCAGCCCATCAGAGCCAATTCCAGTCTCGCGATTACAGATTGCCGCTGTCTGAGCGGTGGTTATAGAAATTTCATCGGAGGGATCAAAGACAAGAACAAAATCATTTTCGGTGCCATGTCCGTATGTGCCGATTACAGAATTAATCATGATGGTGATGAGTTTATCTTCTTCAGCACCGTTTCGAGTCGCGGTTGCGTTGGGGATATCCATTTAATTCGCGCATCTCGAGAGAACCAGGTCTCTTGTCTTCTGACATATTGGCGTGTAGCTCGCTTTGTTTCTTCAATCGCTAAATCTTCGGAAATATCTCCATTACGCATTGTGATGATCTGCGCATAACCTAAGGCGCGTCGTGCCGTTGTGGCCTTGGTAATTCCTTCATCTATCAATCTATCTACCTCGGCTACGAAGCCCGCCTCCCACATACGGTCTACGCGCGCCTCCACACGCGCCCCAAGTTCTGCTCGGTCCATAACCAGTCCGAATTGCAGAGCGTTTGGGTAAAGTGAACTATCTTCGCGAGGCAGATTCGCGGTAAATGGTTTCCCCGTGATTTCAATGACTTCTAGGGCGCGAATTACTCTTCTTTCGTTTTGCTGATCTATCGCTGCCGCCGCTGCCGGATCTAACTGTTCTAGTCGTTGAAATAGTTGCACGATTCCAAACTCTTTCGCTTCCTCGGTTAACTTCTGTCGTATGGCCGCATCTGTATCGGGAAAATTTAAATCATCTAAAATAGATTTGATATAAAGTCCAGTGCCACCAACAATAATTGCGTGTTTCCCGCGGCTATGAATTTCTGTAACCGACTGCCGAGCTAACCCTTGATACCAAGCGACGGTGGAATCCTGAGTAACTGCCAAAATATCTAACATGTGATGTTCGATCCCGCCTCGATCTGCAGGTGCAAGTTTGGCGGTTCCGATATCCATACCTTTATAGATTTGCATTGAGTCAGCGTTGATAATCTCTGCACCAATTTCCTGGGCTAAGGAAACTGCTAAATCACTCTTGCCTGTTGCAGTAGCGCCACAGATAACGATTGTCTTCATTTAATAGTTGGTATTCCGAGCATGGTTGGTTGTGGGCCAGCTTTGGCTTCTCGTGAGGCAAATGCATCTCCGCCGCGAGTCTTTAAATGTGATTCTTCTTTACCAATTAAGTAATGCGCAGATGCATCGGTGATTGTTAGATCGACAAAATCTCCTGGTCTAGCCTTACTAACCGCATCGAAGTGAACAAGACGGAAATCTTCTGTCTTTCCTGTAAGTCTTGATTGAGCGGCATCTCGGCGGCCTTCAACTTCCGAAACGAGTGCGCGATGCTTACTACCAATTGAACGCTGATTGACGCTAAGTGAAATTGCTTGTTGATGCTCATGAAGTCGCGTATAGCGCTCACCGACTACAGCATCGGGAACTTGATTGGGCATTGCACCGGCTGGAGTACCAGGCCTGATTGAATATTTATATGTGTAAGCCGCGGCAAATTGTGCCTGCGTTGCTAAATCCATAGTCGCTTGGAAATCTTCTTCGGTCTCTCCCGGAAATCCTACGATTATGTCGGTCGTGATCATCGCCTCGGGCATCGCTTGACGCACTCGATCCAAGATCCCTAAGTAACGGCTAGTTCTGTAGGAACGTCGCATCTCTTGCAGAATGCGATCGGATCCTGATTGCAGGGGCATATGCAAGTGCGGCATTACATTCTTTGTGTTCGCCATGACTTCGATTACATCGTCTGTGAAATCCCGGGGATGTGGTGACATAAAGCGAACTCGTTCTAGTCCGTCAATTTTTCCGCATTCCTGGAGCAAGTTTGCAAAAGCGCTGCGATCTCCGAAATCAACTCCATAGGCATTTACATTCTGACCAAGCAGAGTAATCTCAATTACCCCTTGATCAACAAGAGCGCGAATCTCCTTTAAAATATCAACGGCGGGACGATCTTTCTCAATTCCACGCAAAGTCGGCACAATGCAGAAAGTACATGTGTTATTGCAACCGACCGAGATAGATACCCAAGAAGTAAATGCAGAGAACCTGCGGGCAGGCAGCGTCGATGGGAAGTGTTCTAGAGCTTCCAGAATTTCAATCTGAGATTCCTCTTCGATGCGCGCTCGTTCCAATAGAACCGGAAGCGAGCCCACGTTATGGGTACCAAAGACCACATCAACGTAGGGTGCTTTCTTCAAAATTATGGATTGATCTTTCTGCGCCAAACATCCACCCACCGCAATCTGCATCTTTGGATTATCCTTCTTAATCGGCGCTAAGAAACTTAAATTGCCATATAGCTTGTTATCGGCGTTCTCACGAACTGCACAGGTATTGAAAACCACGATATCTGCTTGTACGCCTGGTTTAACAGGAAGGTATCCAGCTTCATCTAAAAGCCCGGCGATGCGTTCAGAATCATGAACGTTCATCTGGCAGCCATAAGTTTCGACTGTATACGTGCGGGTCATAAAGGTAAGCCTAACGCGGTGTTTAGAGAGGTAAAACCTCAAAAGTTAAGTTACGGCGATCGACCATAAGAATTGAATGATTTGGCAGTCGGCTCCAATGGTCTTTACCCCAACCTGTCGATGCCACTTTAACTACGCCCTCCTCAGCGCTGTAGCGGAGTTCATAATGGCTGTCGACTGTCCATTCGGTGGAATCTCTTTCATTGAATTCGCACACCGCAATCAAATAGTCAGTTGAAAGAAGCATGCAATTTATGCTCGTAAAATCAAAGTTAGCGGATATCGTGCGTACCGCTTTACGGACGCCTTCCAGCAACCCCAGTTCTTCTACCGCAGTGAGAATCGCATAAAAATAACGCTCGCTATCTGTCGTTGAGATTAACTGCGATATATATCGTGGGTCAACAAACTTTTCTATCTCACTAATGGATTTGATTGTTCCGTTGTGCATAAACGAGAATTCTCCGTGCACAAATGGATGGTTATTTGTTAAATCTACCGCCAACCCCTTTGACGCTAGGCGTAAGTGCAAAAGCGCACCATCGGTCTTTAGCCCATTTGCTGATTCTTTGAACTTTTCACTTTCAGCTGCCAAAGTCAGATCTCTGACTAAAGTGGTTTTCCCATTTTCTGCGGAACTAGCTGATATACCCCAACCGTGTTTATGCTCTTTAGATAGTTCTACGAAGTTTTCAAAACCTTCGCCCACTACATCGACGAAGGTACGCTCTGCATTGCTTACATAGCCGAGCAATCTGCACATAGCGTAAATCTATCGTTGAAAATTACTTTTGAATACGAATTGGTGATTGACCACGGGCGATGAGTCTTTCAAAGTGGACTTCGCGTTTATCATTAAAGGTCGCTGCTTCTTTTCCGGACTTTTCCATAAAGGCGGTGAGTTCATCGCGCGCCACCAACCCATCGCCAGATAGATCGTTTCTTTCAAAAACATTCCACGCGCGCAGGACTGGAGAAACAACATCATCTAGGTGTTGCTGTAGATCATAAATTCCGGCAAGGGCAATCTGCACTGCCTTGCGACCAAAGCCAGGCATATTTGCACCAGGCATATCAAAATTAGTTACTACATCTGCAATAGCCCGCATCGCCGCGTTCGGTTCCATATCAAGCGCCGCTGAAAGCGTATTGCGATAAAAGAGCATGTGTAGATTTTCATCAAGAGCAACTCGTTGCATCATGTTTTCTGCGATCGGGTCGTCAGAAAGTTTTCCAGTATTTCGGTGAGAGATTCTTGTTGCTAGCTCTTGAAATGAAACATAGGCGATGGTGTGCAACATATCGTTCTCGTACGGCGTCTGATAACCCAGTGACATATGTGCCATACGTAGATCTTCCAACTGATAAGGATCTACACCGCGCGTGGCCATTAGGTAATCGCGAATTACGATTGCATGGCGCGCTTCTTCGGCAGTCCATCGCTCAATCCAATTTCCCCACGCTCCATCGCGACCCATCGAAATTGCAATTTCAGTGTGATAGCTCGGCAAATTATCTTCGGTAAGCAGATTTAATATCAAGGAATCTTGCGCAACTGGGGTTAAGCGCGAATCTTTCGCTTCCCAAGCATCTCCATTTAACGGTCCGGCATAATCACGGCCTTCTGACCATGGGACATACTCGTGTGGATACCAATTTTTTTGAACCGATAAATGACGCTCGAGTTCAACTGCAACGACAGGTTCTAGATCACGAATTAATCTCGCTTGAATCTTTGCCGTTTCATCACTCATAGGAGAACGCTACGGGAGAAGTCAGGTTACTGACGAGTCAATTGGTCCTTTTGGCGCGTTCTTCGGCCTGTAATTCGCGCCACTTTGCAATCTCGCCATGATTTCCACTTAATAAAATCTCAGGAACGCTAATTCCGCGCCATTCTTGTGGCTTTGTAAAGTTGGGGTATTCCAGATAACCATCAGAATTATGTGATTCTTCTGTCAGCGAATCAGGATTTCCAATCACCCCTGGAATCAAACGGGTGATCGCCTCAATAATTACAAGTGAAGCGACTTCTCCCCCACCAAGCACGTAATCACCGATTGAAACTTCGTGGACTCGAACGCCAGCTTTTACATAATCAGAGCCTAAATAGTGTTGGCGAACGCGATCATCAATTCCTTCGTAACGACCGCAAGCAAATACCAAGTGCTTACTCTTTGAAAATTCTTCCGCCATTTTTTGATTAAAGCGACTTCCCGCAGGCGTCAGAATGATCAGATCAACATCTGAAATCAAGAGTGGATCGAGCGCCTGGCCCCAGGTTTCGGCAAGCATGACCATCCCGGCGCCACCACCGTAAGGAGTGTCGTCTACGGTGTTGTGGTTATCGTTTGTGAAAGATCGTAAATCGTGAATTTGTAACTCGACTAGGCCTTTCTCTTGCGCTTTGCCTAGTAGGGAGAGTTGTGCTGGAGCAAAGTACTCAGGAAAGATTGTGATCGCATCAATTTTCACTGACTAGCCTCGCTCTCGTAAAAATCTGGTGGGATAACCGTCATGCGTTTAGCCTTTATATCTACAACAGGTACAAGTTGGTGAACAAATGGAATCAGAATTTCACCAGATTCGGTCTTAATTGAAAGTACATCTTGACCTGGAAGGTTGAGGACATCCGTGACTTCACCTACTAAGTCGCCATCAACGAGATAAGCCTGGCAACCAATAAGTTGTAATACGTGGTAATCATCTTCTTCGAAACCGGGTTCATCGATATCAACTTGAGCAAAAAGAAGGACATCGCGTAGTTTTTCAATGGCATTGCGGTCGGTATATCCGTCAAAGCCCAGCAGCAAAATTCCATTATGCACGCGCGCAGAAACCACAGTTAAATTACCGTAGTTATCTGTTTCAAGTTGTGCTCCGATAGCAAAACGTTCTTCTGCTAAATCGGTGCGAACTTCAATGGTTGCTTCACCAAGGATTCCGTGAGCACGACCAATGCGACCTACGTTTAGGCGCATACCTGACAAGAGAGTTAACGAGCCTCGTCGGTATCGATGAGATCAACACGAACTGTGCGACCTGCAATTGCGCTTACGACTGTTCGTAGCGCCTTCGCAGTGCGACCGTTACGGCCAATTACCTTGCCGATATCCTCAGGATTGACACGAACTTCGAGAGTTGTGCCGCGACGGTGAGTCTTCTCCTTGACGATGACATCTTCAGGATTATCAACGATTCCTTTAACGAGGTGCTCGAGAGCTTCGTCCATCATTGTTATTCGGCAGCCGCTTCTGAGGTGTCAACCACAACGTCTGCAGTCGCAACTTCCGCTGGAACCTCTGCCACTACATCGGTCGCAGTTGCTTCTGGCACAACTACTTCTTCTACCGGCACAGGATTAGCTTTTGCAGCTAACTTCTCTTGCGCCTTTTTCTTCATAGTTGTTGCGCCTTCTTTTGGCTCATCCATTGCTTGCTTAACAGCGGCTTCGTAAGCGATGCTCTTAGCTGGCTTTGGTGTTGCAAATTTAAGTGTTCCTTCAGTTCCAGGAAGACCCTTGAACTTCTGCCAATCGCCAGTTACCTTAAAGATCGCCTCTACAGCGGCAGTTGGTTGTGCTCCTACGCCGAGCCAGTACTGAGCGCGCGCTGAATTAACTTCCATGATTGATGGCTCTTGTCCTGGAACGTAACGACCAATCTCTTCAATTGATAGACCGTTACGGGCTTTACGAGAATCTGTTACGACGATGCGGAAAAATGGTGTGCGGATCTTTCCCATGCGCATTAAGCGAATTTTTGTAGACAAAGAAGTAGTGCTCCTAAAAAGTGTGTCGTATCTAAAGCTCGTGCAGCGGGGTGCGCACTTACTAGATCCAACTTTGGATATGGATGTTGTGGGGGTAGAGGGCCCCGCAACAGGAGGCTAATCTTGCCATTAACGCGTGCAGATACGAAATTGAGCGCTTATCCACGTTCTTCGGCGGCCCGTTTTGCGGGGTTGCCTGACTTCGACTTCTTCTTAGCCGGAGCCTGTGCTTTTTTCGAAGAAATTGGACCCGCTCCCATTCCGGCAGGCATACCCATGCCTTGCGCCATAGCAGGTGGCATCCCGCCACCATTGCGCATCTGACGCATCATTTTCTGAGCTGCTGAAAACTTATCTACAAGAGAATTTACATCTTGAACTTTACGCCCAGCGCCGAGAGCGATACGCGCACGTCTTGAACCATTTAAAACTTTAGGATCTTGTCGTTCAAGTGGCGTCATTGATTGAACGATCGATTTAGTTCGAACAATCTCAGATTCATCAAAGTTTTCGATCTGTTTCTTCATCGCGCCAGCACCTGGCAACATTCCTAATAACTTAGACATAGAGCCCATCTTGGACATCGCCTCTAACTGTTCGAGGAAATCTTCTAGGGTGAAGTCATCGCCACGTGCAAACTTCTCTTCCATCTTCGCTGATGAATCACTGTCGAGCGCCTTTTTTGCTTGTTCAGCAAGAGTTGCCACATCGCCCATTCCAAGAATGCGTGAGGCCATACGTTCTGGATAGAAAATATCAAAATCAGTTAACTTCTCTCCGTTTGAAGAGAACATAATCGGTAGTCCAGTTAACTTTGCGATTGAAAGCGCAGCGCCACCGCGTGCATCTCCATCTAGCTTTGTTAAAACGACGCCATCAAATCCAACACCATCTTGGAAGGCTTTGGCTGTGCGCACAGCATCTTGACCGATCATTGCATCAACCACAAATAGAATTTCATCTGGCTTTACTACATTTCGAATATTGATCGCTTGCTGCATTAACTCTTGATCGACACCTAGACGACCTGCGGTATCGACGATAACCATGTTGTGAAGTTTGGTTTTTGCAAAAGCTAGCGCTTGTTCTGCCACCTTTACCGGATCACCGACGCCATTTCCTGGTTCCGGTGCAAATACGGGTACGCCGACGCTCTCACCTACTATTTGCAACTGAGTAACAGCATTAGGGCGTTGCAGGTCAGATGCAACTAATAGTGGAGTATTTCCTTGATCTAAATAAAACTTTGCTAACTTTCCAGCAAGAGTTGTCTTACCTGCACCTTGCAATCCCGCCAACATAATGACGGTAGGTGGATTCTTCGCAAAGCGAATACGCCGCGCTGCTCCCCCGAGTATTTCAATTAATTCTGCGTTAACTATCTCAAAAATTGCTTGGGCTTGATTGCTTCCAGATTGAAGATTCGGTAGGGCTGCTAGTGATTTATCGCGGATTAGATCAATGAATGAATCAACTACCGAGAGAGCAACGTCGGATTCAAGTAGAGCGGTACGGATATCTTCGCAAGTGTTTTCAATATCGGAAGTGCTTAACTTGCCGCGAGAGCGAAGCGATGAAAACGCTCCAGTTAACTTGGCCGAAAGTGAATCAAACATAATGAGCGCACTCTACTTGAGGAGGGTAGCTTTACTCTTCTCAAGTAGAGTGCCGCATCACTAAATTGCCGCTGCTCCTCGCTCACCAGTTCTGACACGTACAACCTGATCAACTGGGGTAGTCCACACTTTTCCATCACCGATAGATCCTGTGTGGGCCGCCTT
>CANMCL010000001.1 GCA_947496345.1 Actinomycetota bacterium | reverse complement strand
ATCTAGATGGAATTGTTTTCATTGATCGTCTCTCTAAAGCAGATCGAAAATTAGCAATGAAGGAAATCAGAGAATCAGAGTGGTTTAACGCGGCGCAAATTTCTGGTCAGCAGCCCACGGTTAAAGTTTCACCACACGACATATTTGGTAGAGGTCTTTAGTGCGTATTGCCGTTGCTGCCACTCCAGAGGTAGCAATTCCAACTCTGGATGCACTTCTTGCATCTGAGCACGAATTACTTTTCGTGATCACAAGGCCTGATGCACCAGCTGGACGAGGCAGGGCACTCCAAGCAACGCCCGCTGCTAATTGGGCGGTGGCCAATAGCGTGAAATTGTTTAAACCAGAGACCAGCCAATCACTCGGAGAGTTGATTGGGGATTTAGATCTAGTCGTAACTATTGGCTATGGATTACTGCTACCTATAGAAGTACTCGAAACGCCTAAGTACGGATTTATTAACCTGCACTTCTCGTTATTGCCGCGTTGGCGTGGAGCTGCCCCTGTGCAACGCGCAATTGAAGCGGGCGATAGCGTCACCGGAGTTACCGTATTTCAGCTGGATGCGGGAATGGATACCGGACCGATTTATCTTTCTACGCAAATTCCTCTTTCGGTTTCTACAACAGCTGATCAGCTCTTTCAATCATTAGCCAACCTAGGTGTTGAACCAGTTTTGAAAACACTTGACCTTATTGAAAGAGGCGAAAGACCATCTCCGCAAGAGGAGAAAGGAGCGACTAGAGCGTATAAATTAAGTAAAGAGGAAGGACTAATTGACTGGAACTCGGATGCTGAAGCAATCAATCGAAAAATAAACGCCTTCAACCCGGATCCAGGTGCCTGGTCAAATTTCCGAGGACAGATAATCAAGATTAATAAGGTGCGAGTTTCCAATGAAAGCGCAAATGCAGGCGTTCTTAAAGCGGTAGAGAAATCAATCTATATCGGAACAGCAACTTCGGCGCTCGAACTTTTAGAAGTAACACCGTCAGGCAAAGCGCAAATGTCGGCAACCTCATGGGCTAATGGCGCTCGACTTAACGCAACAGATATGTTGCAGTAGAGATGATCGAAGCGCGCAGGAATACCTTTAAATCACCAAAACCAGATCCGGTACGTCTGCTTGTCTATGATATTTTGAAAGAAGTTAATCGATCCGACGGATATTCAAACTTATTGCTTCCACAGGCTTTGACCGCCTCCAACTTTGAACAACGCGATAAGGGATTTGCGACGGAGTTGCTTTATGGCACTCTCAGAATGCAGGGTCGCCACGATTACATTGCAACCCAAGTATCAGATCGCCCTTGGAGTGAGGTTGATTCAGGAATAGTTGACGTAGTACGTCTTGGTGCTCATCAGCTCTTTGAAATGCGAGTTCCAAGTCACGCTGCAGTATCGGCTACTGTTGAATTAGCACGAAAGGTCTTGGGGGAGTCAAAAGCCTCATTTGTAAATGCGCTACTTCGCAAAATGAGTGCGCAGAGTTTGGATCAATGGCTCGCGCCGGTTCAATTTATTTCAGACCCAGTAGAACGTTTATCGATAATGTATTCCCATCCAGAATGGATCGTTTCTGCCTACTTCGATTTATTGCGCGACTTTACTGAGGTTGAATCTCTCCTATCTGCCAATAATTTGGCGGCGACTCCGACAATCGTCTGGTGGCCAGGAAGATCAAGCGCTGAAGAGTTGATCTCCCTAGGCGCGCAACCAACTAAATACTCGGATTATGGAATGAAAATTGATGGCGCTCCATCGACTCTGGAAGCTGTTCGCCATCGCAGAGCAGGTGTGCAGGATGAAGGCTCACAACTAGTAGTACAAATATTTGCCAAGGTTATTTCTAGCCAAGATGACTGGCTCGATCTCTGCGCCGGTCCCGGCGGTAAGGCTGCACTCCTTTCGTCGCTAGCGAAAGAAAGTGGGAAAAATTTCACAGCTAATGAAATATCTGCGCCGCGTGCCAAGTTAGTTGAACAAGTTATTGGTGGTGCCCGACTTCTTGTGGGCGACGGCCGAGACATAGCAACACTTGGAGAAAAGTACGGCGCAATTTTGGCGGATGTTCCTTGCACTGGTTTAGGCGCGCTGCGCCGTCGACCTGAAGTTCGTTGGCGCCGAACTGTCGCTGATCTGCGTGAGTTAACTCAGTTACAGCGCGAATTATCGGATGCTGCCATTTCCGTACTAGAAGATGGTGGCTTCTTTGGATATGCCACGTGTTCGCCACACCTTGCCGAGACCAGCATTGCAGTTAGTGATATTTTGCGTAAACATCAAGAACTGGAATTGGTGAATCTTCAGCCCTACCTTCCGGCCGAGTTGAATTCTGCGATGCGCGATAAGTCACTTTCCTTGTGGACCCATCGCCACGAAACCGATGCAATGTTTCTAGCCGTTTTTCGCAAGAAACTACCCGCTGAGAAATAGAATAGTCCTGTGTTCAACGAATTACGCATAACACCTAGTATTCTCAATGCCGATCATGCGAATTTGAACGCTGAGATAGCAAAGATCGCCGAGGACTCTGATCTAGTTCATTTAGATATTATGGATAATCTCTTTGTTCCGAACATTACTTGGGATTTTGCCGCGGCTGAAAAAATTATCTCTGAGTGTCCCATACCGGTTGATGCGCATCTAATGATCAATGATGTTGATCGAATCGCTCTTGATTACGCACGGGCCGGCGCTGGTAGCGTCACGATCCATATTGAATCAGCTAAGACTCCTGCACAAACATTTAAGGCTTTGCGCAAACTCGGCGCGCGCGCTGGCATGGCTTTAAAGCCAGGTACGGAGATCGAACTCTATTCTGATCTCTTGAGTGAGATTGATATGTTATTGATTATGACTGTGGAGCCAGGTTTTGGCGGACAGAAATTTATGGCAGATATGATGGATAAGGTACGCAGATCCAAAGCGCTAATCGGTGATCGACCTATTTGGATTCAAGTAGATGGTGGAATTTCTATGGAAACTATCGCCATCGCTCGCGAGGCAGGCGCGGACACTTTTGTCGCTGGTTCCGCGGTATTTAACTCACCAGATCCCGCCGAGATGGTGAAAATGCTCCGACATCGCGCAAGTGATGTCTAGTAAACTCACCTTATGAAATCTTTTGATCAACTTTGGGATGAACTCTCACAGAAGGTCGCAACTGGGGATCCAAGCTCAGGCACGGTCGTGGAAGTCAACGCCGGCGTGCATGCGATCGGTAAGAAGATTCTAGAAGAAGCTGGTGAAGTTTGGCTCGCCGCAGAACACGAAAGCGATGAAGCTCTCGCTGAAGAAATTAGTCAATTGATCTATCACTTGCAGGCTCTGATGCTGGCACGCGGAATAAACCCTACTGACATTTATCGTTATCTATAGAAACGAGTTATGGTGCTAAAGATCGCAGTCCCCAACAAAGGTTCCCTCGCCGATGCGTCGATAGAAATTCTCAAAGAGGCGGGATATAGACAACGAGTTGACTCTCGTGATCTCGTTTTGAGCGATCCAGAAAATGGCGTTGAGTTTTATTACCTTCGTCCACGAGATATTGCTCTTTACGTAGGAACTGGCGAACTCGAGGCTGGCATCACGGGAAGAGATTTGCTGATTGATTCTGGCGCGGATGCGCAGGAGATACTTTCTTTGGGTTTTGGTAGTTCAACATTTCGTTTTGCCGGACCCGCAACAAAGAGTTTCAAGGTGGCAGATCTGTCAGGCAAGAGAGTCGCAACCGCATATCCAGGTTTGGTCGAAAACTATTTATCAAAATTGGGTGTTAGTGCCACTGTCGTAAGGCTAGATGGCGCAGTGGAAAGTAGTGTGCGCCTCGGTGTTGCTGATGTGATCGCTGATGTTGTGAGCACGGGCAATACCCTGAGACAAGCTGGACTATCAATCTTCGGAGACCCAATATTGCAGAGTGAAGCGATTCTGATTTCCAGAAATTCAAAAGATCTTCCGGTTGATTTGCAAATTTTGCTGCGGCGCTTGCAGGGTGTAGTAACTGCAAGACAGTATGTTCTGCTTGATTACGATATTCCAAGGATTAGCGTTGATCAGGCTTGCGCTATAACTCCGGGGTTAGAATCTCCGACTATTTCTCCTTTGCAAAAAGAAGATTGGGTTGCCGTTCGCGCAATGGTTTTGCGGAAAGATACCAACCGATTAATGGACGAACTCTGGGCTTTGGGTGCACGCGGCATCTTGGTAACCGATATCCACGCTTGTCGTCTATAGAGAGTCTGACTCTTCCACTTCTTCGCGAGTAATTCCGAGTAAGTAAAGTACTGAATCAAGGTAAGGCGCAGAAACAGAACTATCAGCAGCTGCCTTTACTGCGGGCTTGGCATTAAATGCGATACCCATACCAGCAAGTGTGATCATATCTAGGTCATTTGCACCATCGCCGATTGCGATGGTCTGTTCCAACTCAATTGAATGCATAGCAGCGAATTCGCGAAGGGCTTCTGCTTTGCCTGCGCGATCAATAATTGGACCGATGAGTTTTCCTGTCAGGCTCCCATCAATGATCTCTAGATTGTTAGCGCGCATGTGCTCGATGCCTAATTCGCTCATTAAAGGTGCAATCACCGGTTCAAAACCACCAGATACGAGCGCGACGTGATGACCGAGTTTATGAAGTGTGCGAATAAGAGTACGAGCACCTGGAGTTAGCGTTATCTCGCTCTGTACTTGCGTTAATACTGATTCAGGCAGACCCGATAGGAGCGCCACTCGGGCACGAAGGCTCTCGGCAAAATCTAATTCGCCGCGCATCGCCGATTCCGTTATTGCAATGATTTCAGCGCCCTTGCCAGCTTTAGCACCCAGCAACTCGATAACTTCTTGCTGTATGAGGGTTGAATCAACATCCATTACTACCAACTTCTTCGCCCAGCGCATTAATCCACCGGGAGAAACGGCAATGTCAACAGCGTTCTCGGTTCCCACTTGAGCTAAATCAGTTCGTAATTTTCCTTGTTCTGCGCCAGAGACGGTCAATTCAATTGCGGTGACGGGATAACTTGCAGTTCGGTGTATGCGCTCTATATTTCCGCCGTTGTTGGCAATTGCGTTAGCAACTGCGTTGATGGAAGATGGCTTCAACTCCTGAGCTAAAACAACTACGTGTAGCAATGACTTTTTTACCGCAATATCCGTGGAAGGACTCTCTTCAAAAGCTGAGGCGATATCAACGCCTAGTGCGCTTGCGCACTCTTCCAAATCTGCTTCTATTGCCGCTGCGTGAGCCGGTGCGCAGGAGATTAAGCAAGTCAAAATCACACGACCTCGAATAACCACTTGTTCGATATCTAAGATATTTACAGCGAAAGGGGAGAGAGTCTGAAAAAGGGTTTCGGTGATCCCTGGCTTATCCACTCCCGAAAGCAGGATTAACCCAGTAAATTGCTGATTTTTATCGTGGTTAGTCATCTCAAGGAGAAGATTAGCGTGAATCACAGGCGATAAGTCGGGGATTTAAGTGGATTCGCCAATGATTAGCGCTATCTTTTTCATCTATGGAATCACTGGTCGACTTGACGGTCCTATCGATGCATGGGGTGACAGTAACCCGCGGTCAGCGCACAATACTTGGACCGATTGATTTTCAGATTCGCAATGGTGAACGATGGGTAATTCTTGGCCCGAATGGCGCAGGAAAATCAACACTGATGAATATTCTAGCGACTCGTATTTTCCCGACAACTGGAGCTGTGAAAATTCTCGAACAAGAGATGGGAAAAGTAGATTTATTTGAACTTCGTACTCGCATTGGAGTCTGTGCAACGCTTACTGCGGAGAATATTCCAGATGATGAACTGGTTCGGAATGTAGTTCTCACTGCGGCCTACGCTGTATTGGGGAGATGGAATGAAGATTACGATCTTTGGGATGAGTCTCGTGCCGTGGCTTTGTTAACCACTTTTGGAGTTCGTGATATCGCAGACCGCCCGTATTACACCTTGAGCGACGGCGAGAAGAAGCGCGTGCAGATTGCGCGCGCGTTGATGTCTGATCCAGAGTTACTTCTCCTAGATGAGCCAACTGCCGGATTGGACTTGGGCGGTAGAGAAGATCTGCTTCGGCGCTTTGCTGAGTATTCAACTGACCCGCTGGCTCCGGCGAGCATCGTCGTCACTCATCACATTGAAGAGATTCCGTTTGGTACCACCCATGCTTTGATCATAAAAAATGGTTTGATTGCTGTGTCCGGTCCGGTAGCAAGCGTGATTACATCAGAACACATGACAGCAGTATTTGGAATTAATATAGAAGTAACTTCTGCCAATGGAAGGTTCTTTGCCCGCAGCTCATGATGTTTCGCGAGCAGTTACACCCTTCTTGGCGTGGGGCTTTGAAAGATGTTCTACCGCTGTTGGATCAGATTGAAGAGAAGATCTCCGGTGACCCTTATCTGCCCAATAGCGAGTTAGTCATGCGTGCGCTCTCGCGGGACATGCGTGAGTCCAAAGTATTGATATTGGGGCAGGATCCTTATCCAAATCCAAACTATCCGGTTGGTTTAGCATTTTCGATTCCTCAACAAGAAACCGAATTCCCGCCTTCTTTGAAGAATATTTTCAAGGAATTGAAGAAAGACATTGGAGTCGATATCCCAAGGAGAGGAGATTTATCACCATGGGCCGAACAAGGGGTAGTTCTACTTAATCGAACTTTAACTTGCCGTGCCGGAGAAAGTAACTCCCACGTAGATTCAGGCTGGAGAAAGTTCACTGAGGTGTGTGTTGAGAAGATTGCTTCATTGGGTGTTATTGCAATTCTCTGGGGCAACAATGCCCAGGAATGCAGTAAGTACTTCGCAACAGATAAGTTAATAACTGCGCCTCATCCCAGTCCTTTGTCGGCGCACCGCGGTTTCTTCGGATCTAAACCATTTAGCCGAGCCAATGCTGCACTGGTTGCAGCGGGTAAATCTCCAATCGACTGGTCGCTGTAAAAAACATCGCCCTGCAGATTTCTCCGCAGGGCGATGTTTTACTGCCTTACTTAATTAATTACCCAATCCAAGCATTTATCGGCGAGGCCAGGAAGTAGACCATAAAGAGTCCAGCGACCAAGAGGAGTAATGGATGCACTTCTTTACGGCGCCCTTGGACAGAACTTATGACAACGTGAGTTACGAAGCCTGCGCCGATACCTACTGAAATGTTGTAGGAGAAAGGCATCAGAATAATCGTGAGGAAGGCCGGAATTCCGATTCCTAAATCATCCCAATCGATATTCTTAACTTGGCTCATCATCAAGAATCCGACCACAAGCAAAGCAGGAGTAGCAGCCTCGTAAGGAATGATTGCCACAAGGGGTGCTAGGAATGTTGTCAACAAGAAGGCTATGCCAGTAACTATTGATGAGAGTCCGGTGCGTGCACCTTCTCCAACACCGGTTGCTGATTCGATGTAACTTGTATTTGAAGATACACCAGCAGCTCCACCAGCAGCAGCAGCAATTGAGTCGACGATAAGGATGCGGTTTGCGCCTTGAATATTTCCATCGCGATCAACTAGACCTGCTTGATTACCAATGGCAGTCATAGTGCCCATGGTGTCAAAGAAGTCCGCTAGAAGTAGAGTGAAGACTAGAAGTAGTGCAGCGAGCATTCCAGTCTTTGGATTGGTGAATGCTCCGAAGATGTCGTTAAATCCAATGCCGAGAGTGTCAAAGCGAGGAGCATCGGCGAGATTTAGGCTACCGCTTGCATCCTTAGGTAGCGCAGGGTTATTGAGCGCCCAGCCGCGGGGATTTGATTCTGTCGGGCTTAGGAAGCTGTTACCCACTTTGAACTGAGCTTCAATGAAGATAGCGAGAAGTGTTGAGGTGACGATTCCAATGAGAATTGAACCCTTTATCTTCTTAATCATCAAAATAATTGTGAGGAACAATCCAAATGCGAAGATAACGATCGGCCATCCTACGAGTTGTCCGCCATCTCCAAGTTCCAGAGGTACAGCTGATGGCTTGGAATTTGTGCTTCCCCAGACAACGTTTGGAGTTCTTCTAACAAAACCAGCATCTACAAGACCAATGAGGGCGATAAAGAGGCCAATACCGACTGATATAGCAACTTTGAGCGATGTTGGAATTGCCTTAAAGACGGCGACGCGAAAACCAGTGAGGACGAGTATGAGTATTAAAACTCCCTCGATCAAAACTAATCCCATTGCTTGTTCCCAAGTTGAATTCTTAGCTATCGAGACAGCAACGAAGGTGTTTAGCCCTAAACCGGTTGCTAGCGCTAATGGAAAATTAGCGACTGCTCCCATAAGTATTGTGAGAACACCTGCTACGAGCGCTGTGCCTGCAGCAACAATGATGATCGCATTCGTTCTATCGCCACCACCGATAAACTCACCAGCACCATCTGTTGTGGCAAGAATCAACGGATTAAGTGCAACGATATATGCCATTGTGAAGAAAGTTACGAGACCACCTCGAATTTCTTGTGCTACCGAGGAACCCCGTTCTGAGATTTTGAAATACGAATCCAGCATGAGTAGTGCCCTTCTAATTTTGTTAACGGGGGTGTTTGCGACCCCGTGTGAAATGACGGCTCACAGACCGGGGGATAAGAGGATCTAAGCCGATTACTGGGCTACTTCGAGGTAAGACGCGCTACAACTCCGAAAGAGATCGCTACCGTTTGCCCGATTAATAAGGCAAATAACGCTGTGCCGAGCCCAATACGGCCCCCAAGGAGCGCACCGATGATCAGGACCGTCACCTCAATACATATGCGCACCCGTCCGACACGGACACCGGTGCGGTTATGAACTCCCGTCATTAGTCCATCTCTAGGTCCGGAACCTAAACCGCAAGTTATGTAGAGAGCTGACCCGATTCCAACTAGTGCGATTCCCAAAAGAGCGGATGCAACGCCACCCAAGAATGTGTTTTGCAAGGGAAATATTTCAACGCCGGTTTGTATAGAAGCGGAAATGATTACGATATTGCTAATGGTTCCAAAGCCGGGACGTTCGCGCAGAGGGATCCAAATTAATAGGATTACAAAACCTGTATAAAAAGTTGTCCAACCTAAAGATAGACCAGTTTTAAAACTCAACCCTTGGGCGAAGACGGTCCATGGAGTGTTACCTAAATTCGATTGCACAACTAGAGCATCGCCGAAGCCGAACATTGCAAGACCGAGAAATAGGATCAGTACACGAGGGATGGAAAGATCCCAAAGGTGTTTTGCCCGCCAAGGAGTAATTGGGACTGTCTTATGTGGGCGCAGGTGGGAGATAAGAGACCTTAACTTTGAAGGTTCTTGCATCTGGGGAGTTTATAGCAAAGTCTGCGATTTATATCCTCTATTGTTAACACTATGTTCGTTGGCTTTGGTACAACCGTAAATATCGCAACCATTATTGGGGGAGCGGCTATTGGTGTTTTAGTCGGCGGGCGCATGCCAACTCGCACAAGAACTTTGATCACAGATGTCTTGGGTTTGATAACAATTCTCGGAGCGGCAAGCGCCTTAACGCCTATGTGGTCGCAGCGTTATATATCAGCGCTTCCTAAAGGTTGGACACTTTTAGCGATTCTCGCTTCATTGTTAATCGGGGGCCTAATTGGCTCTGCACTTAATTTAGAGAGTAAGTTAGATGGGATCGGCGAGAACTTACGCAAAAAATTTCGCGCGCACGAAGAGAGCACTTTCGTAGAAGGCTTCGTATCAGCATCACTTCTCTTTATTATTGGTCCGCTTGCGATTTTAGGATCTATCAGCGATGGGATGTCCACCGGAGTGGATCAGCTTCTCTTGAAATCAAGTCTCGACTTCTTTGCTGCGATGGCTTTCGCGGCAAGTTTAGGTTGGGGAGTTGCCGCTTCAGCGATTCCAGTTGGAATCTACCAAGGGCTCTGGACACTTATTGGTCTGGGCCTCGGAAACATCCTGAGCGGATACCAGATTGATGCAATGACAATCACTGGTGGCCTTGTGTTAATTTGCGTAGGACTAAGACTTTTGAAGATAAAAGATATCGCAGCGGGTAACTTATTGCCTGCGTTGATCGTTGCCCCAGTCTTAGTTCAACTTCTGCATACCTTCGCCTAGGAAGATTTTTAGAAAGTTGAAGCATCAATTACAAAGCGATACTTAACATCACTTGCAACGGTGCGCTCGTAAGCGGTGTTGATGTAATCGGCTTTGATGACTTCAATATCGCTCACAATATTGTGCTTGCCGCAGAAATCGAGCATTTCCTGCATTTCAGGTATTCCACCAATCATTGAACCCGATAGTGAACGTCGGGCAGGAAGAAGTGATCCAACTTCAACTGCATATGGTTTTCCTGGTAGACCGATGACCACTAAAGTTCCATCGACATTTAACATCTCAAGGTAGGTATTGATATCCAATTCCGCGCTGACCGTATTTAGAATTACATCGAAATGCTTTATGTACTTCTTATTGAAGCCTTCCTCTTTAGTCGAAACGAAATGATGCGCTCCCATAGCTTTCGCATCAGATTCCTTCGAAGGAGAGTGGGAGAACACTGTTACGTCAGCGCCAAGTGCGACTGCAAACTTCACGCCCATGTGACCTAACCCGCCAAGACCCATCACTGCAACTTTCTTACCAGGGCCAGCGTTCCAATGTTTGATTGGTGAATAAAGTGTGATTCCGGCACAGAGCAACGGCGCGACTCCATCAAGTGACAAGTTATCCGGGATCGTAACTGCGTAATCCTCATTTATTACCATTACGTTGGAGTATCCACCCATCGCAGGAGTCTTTCCATCGCGTTCTAGTTGGTTATAGGTACCAGTCATTCCCTCAATGCAGTACTGCTGTAAACCTTTTAAGCAAGAAGGACATTTACGGCAAGAATCAACAAAAACACCGACACCGATGCGATCGCCAACTTTGAATTTAGTAACTGATGGGCCAACTTGGGTAACAACGCCTGCAATTTCGTGACCTGGAACCATTGGAAAAATTGCCGGTCCCCATTCTTCACGAGCTTGATGAATATCTGAGTGACATATTCCTGAGTATTTAATATCCAGAAGAACATCGTGACCACCAAGTTCGCGCCGTTCAAATTCCCAAGGAGTTAGTTGTGCTTTTGCCTGCATCGCTGCGTATCCACGAACCTTCATTTTCTATCTCCTTTCGTGATGTCATCTTCTTGGTTAAATGGTAAAGGCATTGGCGAGGTATGTCCTGCGCGCGAGGCCCTAGCGGTCACTTGGCGCATATGATGGCGACGACATAGAACTTCGTAAGCAATTTCAGATCCAGGTGCGACATCGCCGACGACAACTTGTTCGCCTTCGGTAACCATTACTCCACCGAGGGTTCGTGCATTGTGCGTTGCACGAGAGCCGCACCAACAGAGAGCCTCAACTTGCAACGTGTTTACTCGATCGGCTAGCTCAACTAGACGAGCTGATCCTGGGAAGAGTTTGGTTCGGAAGTCAGCAAGGATGCCGAAGGCAAAGACATCTATTCCGAGACCGTCAACAATTTTTGCTAAACCTTCGATCTGGACCGGCTGGTAGAACTGTGCCTCATCGCAGATGATGTAATCGATACGATCACCTAGAGATAGCCTTTCAACAACTAAGCGGTGGATATCCAAATCAGAATCAACTTCGATAGCACTGCTCTGTAAACCTAGCCTCGATGAAATAACTCCACTTCCAGCCCGATCTTTGCTCGTAAAAATCAAACCAGAACGGCCACGGCTTTTATGGTTGTGTGCAGTCTGCAAGGCAAGGGTGGACTTTCCGCTATCCATAGTCCCGCAGTAATAAATTAACTCAGCCACGGAGCGCATCCTGCCACTTTTTCACGTCGAGCGCATTGAATGTAATCATGCGTGCGCAAGAGCGATGACTTCTATCTCAGGATAGATCTCGGCGATTCGTTTTCTTCCTGCTAAGAAATCTATTTCCAGTAAGACCAAGACCTTCTCAACGATCGCATCGCCGCGCCGGGCAAGTGCTATCGCCGCCAGGAGGGTTCCACCAGTTGCTAATACATCATCAATGATCAGAACCTTCTGACCAGAAGTGAAGGCATCTATATGAACTTCGATTTCGTCATCACCATATTCAAGTCCATACTTTTCACCGTGAGTCTGGTGCGGAAGTTTTCCACTTTTGCGAAAAGGAACAAATCCCTTTGCGGATGCACCGGCTAAAGCGGCAGCGAGTATGAAACCGCGGGCTTCTATTCCTGCGACGACATCAACGTTTGGCAATGACTTCGCCATCTCCTTGATAACTGCTGTAAAGGCATCGGAGTTGGCAAGAACTGGTGTTATATCTTGAAAAAGAATTCCTGGTTTTGGAAAGTCAGGAATCTTGCGGATCAATTCGAGGGCGCTTGAGAACTCCATAACCCACCCATTCCATCATAAAAAACGTGTCCGAGAGGGGACTTGAACCCCTAAGCCCTTGCGGGCACTAACACCTCAAGCTAGCGCGTCTGCCAATTCCGCCACCCGGACGAGTGAGTTGGTAACGATATCAACGGTGAGGCCCCTGAGGCAAAGTGGGCGATGCCGCTGGGCCGAGCGCGCCACTAGGAGATAAATAACTGGCTTTAGTAGACAATATGGAGATGAGCAGTGATCAGTCAAAAGATTTAACTTCGGTAGAAGACGAAGCAATAAAAATATGTCAAGAGTTAATCCGTATCCCTAGCGTTAACTTTGGTGAGGGAAAGGGCGATGAATCAGTTGTCGCCGCTTATATTGTTAAATCTTTGGCAGAAGTTGGTATTGAATCGAAAATTTATGAAGCAGCTCCGAATCGCTGCAATGTCATTGCGCGAATAAAGGGTAGTGATTCTTCGCGTGCAGGACTTGTTGTCCATGGCCACACTGATGTTGTCCCAGCGAACGCCGATGATTGGTCGGTCGATCCCTTTGGCGGAATCATCAAAGATGGAATGATTTGGGGTCGCGGCGCAGTTGATATGAAGAACATGGATGCCATGATTTTGGCGATCGTTCGAGATTGGGCAAGACGCGGATATCAACCAGAGCGCGATATTGTTTTGGCGTTCTTCGCTGATGAAGAGGCAGGAATGACCTATGGGTCGCGCTTCATGAGTGCAAAACACCCTGAAGTGTTTTCTGGATGCTCGGAAGCTATCTCCGAAGTTGGCGGCTTTTCTGTAACTGTCGCAGATGGAAAACGACTTTACTTCGTGGAAGCGGCGCAAAAAGGAATTCATTGGATGCGTCTAACCGCGCAAGGTCGTGCAGGGCACGGATCCATGATGAACGATGAAAACGCTGTAACGGCTCTTACTGATGCCGTCGCGAAAATCGGAAAGCACGAGTGGCCACAGCGTTACACCAAAACTGTTAAGAAACTTTTCAAAGAGGTGGCACGAGTCACGGGACGCGAGTATGACGAAAGCGATCTTCGTCCTTTACTGAAGGAAGTTGGTTCAACAGCGAGAATGATTGGAGCTACTTTGCAGAACACGGCTAATCCAACAATGCTCGATGCTGGCTATAAAGCAAATGTGATTCCTGGTTCAGCAAGTGCAGTGATTGATGGACGCTTCCTGCCTGGTTATGAAGAGGAGTTGAATTCCACCATTCGCGCGATAATTGGACCTGATATTGCAATTGAAACAATTTCACACGACATTGCGCTGGAAGTTGATTTTGATTCTCCGTTGGTAGAAGCAATGAAGGCGGCGCTGCTTAGCCAAGATCCTGAAGGAATTCCCGTTCCCTACTTGATGAGTGGTGGAACAGATAATAAAGCGCTCTCTGAATTAGGAATTGTTGGTTATGGATTTTCGCCTTTACGCCTACCGGCGGATTTAGATTTTATGGCTTTGTTCCATGGCGTGGACGAGCGCGTACCAATCGACGGGCTACGATTCGGAGTCCGTGTACTTTCGAATTTCCTAGAAAACGCTTAATTCAGATTTATCGCGAAATCTCGTCTAGCGCTGTACGCACAACTTCTGGAAGTGCGATCTCTTCGCTAACCAAAATTCCGCGCATCTGGGCACCGGTCCGCGCGCCAACTACAGCCGAAGTTACTCCTGGAAAATCCCTTACCCAGGCAAGCGCGACCTCTAGAGGTGAGTAACCAAGACCTTGTGCAGCAACGCTAACTGCTTCGACGATGCGTCGTGACTTCTCATTTAGATAAGGCTCAATAAACGGTGCAAAGTGTGGAGTGGCCGCCCGTGAATCGGCTGGTATTCCTTGCCTATATTTTCCAGTTAGTGCGCCACGGCCAAGCGGTGACCATGCAATAAAGCCTCTATGTAAGTTGATCGCGCAATCCAGTGCATCACCTTCAACGCTTCGAGCTAAAAGCGAGAATTCGTTCTGCATCGAAGTTATTGGCGCTTTTGCAGAATTAGCTTCTTGAAGTGATATTGCACGTGCGCTCTGCCAACCATTGAAATTAGAAATTCCTATATATCTCGCGCGACCGCTTGTATACGCCCAATCAAGTGCGGAGAGAGAATCTTCTAGAGGAACTTTTTCATCCCAGATCTGCACCTGCCATAAATCAACGTGATCTGTACCTAGCCTTGCGAGCGATTGATCTAGCGCCGACATAAGAGATGGTCTTGAAGCATCCGTCCTCAATGAACCGCTTTCGTAATTGACTCCTGCCTTAGTGGAGATAACTACATCTTCCCGGCGAAAAAGGGTGCCAATGAGTCCACCAATAACTCGCTCGGAATCACCATCTCCGTAATGGCTAGCGGTATCAAGAAAGTTTCCACCGGCCTCTATATATGCACGCGCTTGATCGGCAGCTTCGTGAGTATCGGTATCTCGGCCCCACGTCATAGTGCCAAGGCCTAAACGGGAGATTTCCAGCCCTGAGTTTCCCACCATGCGCATTTCCATACCGCGACCCTAGCAAGACGAGAGGATAAATTACGGATAACCTTCCAACATGACACGGATACTTCTAATACGTCATGCGCACTCAGTTGCTAATCAACGCGGCATTCTTGCCGGCCGCGCAGATGGCATAGTGCTGACCGAACATGGTGTATCGCAATCTGAAGATTTAGCGAAACGATTAGCGGGAAGCAAGATTTCTAAAGTACACACAAGCCCGCTGGAAAGATGCCACTTAACAATTGCTCCACTCGTAAAGTCAATTCCTTCGAAAGATCGACCGAAGATCGTTGTAAATGAGGATCTCTCTGAAGTTGACTATGGAAAATGGACTGGAAAGAAATTATCTGCTCTCTACCGTGAAAAACTCTGGAAAGTCGTTCAGAATCGACCTAGCGCGATGTACTTTCCAGCCGGTGAAGGGCTAGCTCACGTGCAAGTTCGTGCAATGAGGGCGGTGCACAGCGCGGCGGCTGAAGGCGGTCTGCAGGTACTAGTAAGCCATGGTGATGTTATTAAAAGCATTGTTGCTGCGGTTTTGGGAACACATCTTGATAACTTTCAGAAGATTGTGATTGATCCTGCTTCAATTACCGTTTTAGATTTCGACGGAACAGACTTTAGAGTGTTGACGTTAAATAACACCTCGACTCCGATCGCCGATTTTGCTAAGACTTCACCTAAGAAGCGAGCGGTAAAAGCGCTACTCGGTGGCGGCTCAGGAAAGAAAAGCAAGTAGTGTCGCGCATTTTTCTCTTTGATCCAGTGGAACGCTTTGTGGTCGGAACAGTTGGCGTTCCGGGAGAGCGCACCTTTTTCCTCCAGGCCAGAACAGGATCAAGGCTGGTCTCGGTATCGCTGGAAAAGGCACAAGTAGCCGCGATAGCGGATCGGGTTCTTCAAATTTTGCGCGAGATTCGATTGAGTGAACCGCTTACAGTTATTGAAAGAGTCAGTCATGACGATGAACCACTCGAGAGTCCTATAGATGAGGAGTTTCGTGTTGGAGTAATTGGATTGGCATATGTTTCAGATCGTCGTCTGATTGAGATTGACCTTCAGGCAATAACAGATTCCGATAACGCAGATGATGAACTTCTTGAAATAGACACATCATCTGAACAAGATATTTTGCGGGTATTGATGACGTTGGGATACGCCGAAAGTTTCGCCAAGCGTGCCAATACCGTTGTTGCTGCTGGTCGCGCGCCTTGTCCTTTCTGTGGTGGACCGATCGATCCAAATGGGCATCTGTGTCCACGTTCCAACGGATATCGTCGATGAGTGAAATCAACCTCGATCTCGAACAGATTGAGCAAGACCTTGTTGATCTAAATAATGGAGTCTTAACTGTTACTGGTCGTTTAGTTGATGCATCAAATGCGACCTTGTATGCAATGTGCAGTGTTAAGAGTTCTGGCGCAGATCGGGAATTTCCATGTATTTATAAACCGATCGCGGGGGAGCGCCCGCTCTGGGATTTTCCAGATGGTTCTCTTGCTAATCGCGAGTACCTAACTTTTTTGGTAAGCCATTGGCTCAATCTGCACTTGGTTCCGCCAACAATTCTGCGCGATGGACCTTACGGAACCGGAATGGTTCAAAAGTGGATCGATATAGATCCAAAGGTAGATTTGATGGATTTCTACCAAGGTAACGATCCAAAGTTAAGGCTCTTAGCGCTGCTGGACATTATTACAAATAACACCGACCGTAAGATTGGCCACTTAATCCCGATCGAGGGGGGCCATTTATATGGTTGTGATCACGGAGTTACTTTCCACGTAGATGACAAATTGCGCACCGTCTTATGGCAATGGGCAGGAAGATCATTTACCGAAGTAGAGAAAGCGCTTCTAATTCAAGCACGTGAGTTATTCACCGAATCGAAGCTAGATATAATTACTGGATTAATTGAGGAAGAGGAGATCTCTGCAACTGTCGCACGAATTGATCGCGCCCTTATTGAAGAATCCTTTCCTGTTCCCAGCCCTGATTGGCCCGCTGTCCCTTGGCCACCGTTCTAGGATGAGGCCATGAATTCTTGGGCACAGGTTGCGATCCCGCCGCTAGCATCTAAATTCAGCCTTCCAACTTTAGAAATTTTCGATACTCCAAAGCAAAAACTCTCGTCAATTGTGAAGAAAGACAAGTATCGAATCTATGTTTGTGGAATCACACCATACGATGCGACCCACTTAGGGCACGCGAATACTTATTTGGCCTTTGATCTAATTAACCGATACTTGCTGGCTACCGGCAGCGAAGTTCTCTTTGTTCAAAATATTACGGATATAGATGATCCGCTGCTCGAGCGTGCAAACCGTGATGGAGTAGATTGGCGAGAACTGGCTACATCCCAAATTGATTTGTTTCGTTCAGACATGGTGGCTTTACATGTTCTTCCACCTAAACATTACATTGGCGCTGTCGAAGCGATTCCTCTAGTTGTAGAAGCCATTTCTGATCTGCAGAAAGCAGATACGGTCTACCAAGTTGATAACGATTACTATTTTCGGGTCCGCAGCGATTCAGAATTTGGAGAACGTTCGCATTTGTCGCAGACTCAGATGCTTGAGATTTTTAGTCAACGCGGGGGAGACCCAGATCGGGTCGGTAAAGAAGACCCGTTAGATGCGCTCCTTTGGTTAGCGAAACGCCCTTCAGAACCTGGATGGGACAGCAAATACGGAATCGGCAGACCCGGTTGGCATATTGAATGCTGCGCAATAGCACTTGGATATCTGGATATAGACCCTAATGATGAAACGTCTATTGATATTCAAGGTGGTGGCAGCGATTTAATTTTCCCACACCACGAAATGTCCGCATCACAGGCGAGAGCGATGAACGGCAAAAGATTCGCGACTAATTATGTCCACGCCGGAATGATTGGTTTAGATGGCGAGAAGATGAGCAAGTCAAAGGGCAATCTCGTTTTTGTATCCCAGTTATTAAGAGATGGGATGGATCCGATGGCGATCCGAATCGCTCTTCTCTCGCATCACTATCGCGAAGACCACATGTGGCAGTCAAAGGAATTGATTGAAGCTAACTTATTTTTGGAAGAGTTGCGGATCGCTTTATCTCGAATGGAAGTTGCCCCGACAGATGGAATTGTAGAAGAGATTATCTCTGCGCTATCGCAAGACATTGATACACCGCGTGCGCTTAGTGCTATACAGCAATGGGTTACGGAAACAAATGAAGGAGTGGTTGGAGGTAAGCCGGGAGAACTTAGTCGTGCGATTGATGCGCTTTTAGGTATCGCGATTTAGTTTTCGCTTTGGCGCCTTAAGAAACGCTCAAGTTCCCTAGCCAAATCTTCACCTGAAACATCGGATAAGAGCGCCGAATCTTTACTCTCTTCCAGCGCTTTTACATACTCAGCAACGTCACTATCTTCGCGAGCTAATTCATCTACCTCTGACTCCCATTCAAGTGAATCTGCATGTAATTCTCCTTGAGGTAATGAGATCTCCAAGAAATCCTCAAGTGCGTTAATCAAAGCAAGGGTTGCCTTGGGGCTTGGTGAATTACTTGCGTAGTGAGGAATGGCCGCCCAAAGCGATATCGCATCGACTCCGCGTCGCAAACATGCATCTGCGATTACTCCCAGAATTCCAGTGGGACCTTCATACCGACTTACTTCGACGCCTAGGCGCTTTGCAATTTCTGGATGGGCGCCGCTGCCAGTGACAGTAATTGGTCTTGAATGTGGGGCATCAGCTAGCATCGAACCAAGAGTGATTATCGTTTGGACTTCAAGGTCATCCGCTAAATCGAGTAAATCGTGCGTGAAAGTCTTCCATTTCATTGAAGGTTCAACACCGCGAACAATAATGAAATCAAAATCAAAATTGGGTGTTGCTATTCCGAATATCTGGGTACCTGGCCAAGTCAGTGATCGAATCTGCGATTCATCAATGTCAACGAGTGGGCGATTAACTTGGAAATCATAAAATTCTTCGGGATCTATATCTGCAATCAATTCAGGCACGACACCGACTTGATCACTTATGGCATGTTCAGCATCGGTCCATGCACCCAGTATGTGAGATGCCGCCCCAGTAGCCGCCTCAGCGGCATCGTTCCACCCAGAGAAGGCGATTAGCATCACGGGATTGCGAAGTGCAGGAATTTTATGAATCTCCACATCGTCCACCTTACGGTAACCTCAGCCAAGTGACGAGTCATAATCGCAATAGACCTGCCGGTGCACTGCGCCAGGCTCTGGCTTCGCGCACTGTGATCGCCGATGGAGCTATGGGAACGATGCTCCAAGCAGCAGATCCAACGCTAGATGACTTCGAAGGCCACGAGGGCTGCAATGAAATCTTAAATGTTTCTCGTCCAGATATTGTCCTAGATGTTCATCGTCAGTATTTGGCTTCCGGTGTTGATGCGATCGAGACCAATACTTTTGGAGCGAACTGGGCGAACTTAGCCGAGTACGGAATAGAAGATCGAATCTACGAGTTGGCCTATGCAGGAGCTGTTATCGCGCGCAAAGCCGCTGATGAAGTTAGCACGAAGGAAAAACCACGATTTGTATTAGGTTCTCTTGGGCCGGGAACAAAACTGCCATCACTTGGGCACACGACTTACCAGTTTTTGAAGGATGCTTATTACACCGCCTCAAAGGGTTTGCTTGATGGCCGATGTGATGCGCTGTTAATCGAAACTACGCAAGATTTACTGCAGGCGAAAGCGGCTGTAAACGGTGCGCGACAAGCGATCGGTGAAGTTGATTTCGATGTCGTTTTGATTGCACAAGTTACCGTTGAAACAACCGGAACAATGTTGTTAGGTTCAGAAATCGGAGCGGCGCTAAATGCGCTCGAACCACTAGAGATCGACTTAATCGGACTCAATTGTGCGACAGGTCCGGCCGAAATGTCTGAGCATTTGCGGTACCTATCCAAATATTCAAATTGCGCGATATCTGTAATGCCAAATGCTGGTCTACCGATTCTTGGCGCAAAAGGTGCTGAATATCCGCTAGGTCCAGATGAATTAGCGCAAGCGCTAGAGACTTTCGTTGGTGATTACGGAATCTCTTTAATCGGTGGTTGCTGCGGCACAACTCCGGAGCACTTAGCAGCGGTTGTAAATAAACTGGGTGCCAAGGCGATCCCACAGCGCATAAGCGATCTCGATCCAGGCGCATCATCGCTCTATCAATATGTACCATTTAGACAGGACAACACCTATATGGCAATTGGTGAGCGCACCAACGCCAACGGTTCACGCGCTTTTCGTGATGCTCTAGTCGCCGAAGATTGGGAAACCTGCGTTGAAATAGCTCGTGATCAGATCCGTGATGGCGCACATATGTTAGATCTCTCTGTCGATTATGTTGGTCGTGATGGCGCTAAAGATATGTTTGAACTCGCAACTCGTTTCGCTACTTCATCGACCCTACCTATAGTTCTTGATTCAACTGAACCTGCCGTTCTAAAGGCGGGCTTAGAAGCACTTGGTGGTCGAAGCGTTATCAACTCAGTTAATTATGAAGATGGCGATGGACCGACTTCTCGCTTTGCAAGAATCATGCCTTTGGTCAAAGAACACGGCGCATCTGTGGTGGCACTCACCATTGATGAAGAGGGTCAGGCACGAGATTGCGAATGGAAATTGCGCGTTGCTCGACGATTGATAAAAGACCTTAACGAAAATTGGCAGATGAAGACCGGTGATATTTTGATCGACTGTCTCACCTTTCCAATCGCAACCGGGCAGGAAGAAACTCGTCGAGACGGCATTGAAACCATCAACGCGATCCGTACATTGAAATCTGAATTTCCTGACGTGCAGACAACTCTTGGAGTATCTAATGTTTCTTTCGGTTTGAATCCCGCCGCTCGCGTCGTTCTGAACTCAGTATTTCTACACGAATGCGTTGAAGCAGGATTAGATTCGGCGATCGTTCATCCGTCAAAGATAACTCCATTAGTCCGCATTAATGAGCGCCAGAAAGAAGTTGCACTTGATCTAATCTATGACCGTCGTAAGTATGAGGGGGATGCCTGTATTTATGATCCACTCACAGAATTTCTGCAGTTATTTGAAGGTGTTGAACTTGCCGCTTCACGTAATGTCCGCGCATCCGAACTAGCCGCGTTACCTCTTACTGAACGCTTACAGCGCAGAATCATTGATGGCGAAAAAGTAGGTTTGACCGATGACCTTGACCAAGCAATGGCTGAGGACATTAAACCGTTATTGATAATCAACGACCATTTGCTTGAAGGCATGAAGGTCGTTGGTGAACTCTTCGGAAAAGGCGAGATGCAATTGCCATTCGTTCTCCAAAGCGCGGAGGTTATGAAGACGGCTGTCGCATACCTAGAACCATTTATGGAGAAGAGCGATGATGGCGGCCGAGGCACGATGCTTTTGGCAACAGTAAAGGGCGATGTTCACGATATTGGAAAAAATCTTGTAGATATTATCCTTTCCAATAATGGTTACACCGTTGTGAATATTGGAATCAAACAAACCATCAATCAGATACTGGATGCTGCTCAAGCTTCAGATGTAGACGCTATTGGCATGAGTGGATTGCTGGTTAAATCCACGGTGATCATGAAAGAGAATTTGGAAGAAATAACCAACCGTGGTTTAGCCGAGAAGTGGCCGATCGTTCTTGGTGGAGCCGCGCTAACCCGCGCATTTGTCGAACAGGATTTGGCTGCCGTTTTTCCTGGTGAAGTTAGATATGCACGTGATGCATTCGAAGGTTTGCGTTTGATGGATGCGATTATGGCGGTGAAGAAAGGCGTTCCGGGAGCCGCGCTTCCCGAACTACGCGAACGAAAAGTTCCGTTACGTCCACAGAAGAGTGAAGATTTGATTGTCGATACCAAACGAAGTGATGTTGCAAGCGATGTTGATATTCCACCAGCTCCATTTTTCGGATCACGAATAATTAAAGGCGTGCCGCTCGCAGATTATGTCGGTATGCTCGATGAGAGAGCACTCTTTGTTGGCCAATGGGGACTCAAAGGTGCTCGCGGAGAATTCGATGCAATGGCCGAAACTGAAGGACGACCTCGCTTGCGTGCTCTGCTAAATCAAGTCCAATCTAAAGGTTGGCTAAATGCCGCAGTTGTTTATGGATATTTTCCTTGTTACAGCGAAGGTAATGATTTAGTTATCTTGCATCACGAGGGGGAGAAGAAAGGGCAGGAACGAACCCGATTCTCATTCCCGCGCCAATCTCGTGACCGCCGACTCTGCCTAAGTGATTTCTTCACCAGTAAAGAGTCGGGTAAGACTGATGTAGTTGCCTTCCACGTTGTAACAATGGGATCAGAGATCAGCAAGGCAGCAGCAGAACTCTTTGCTGCGAATAATTATCGAGAGTATTTAGAGCTGCATGGTTTATCTGTTCAATTGACCGAAGCCCTGGCTGAGCATTGGCACGCACGTATTAGAGAAGAGTTTAAGGTTCGCGGAGATGACGCTGCAGATTTGCAAGGAATCTTAGATCAGGGATATCGCGGTTCACGTTACTCATTTGGCTATCCCGCCTGTCCTAATCTTGAAGATCAAATCCAACTATGTGAGCTACTGGAACCCGGTCGCATTGGCGTTGAACTTTCAGAGGAGTTCCAGTTACATCCTGAGCAAAGTACCTCCGCAATAATTGTGCATCACCCCGAAGCAAAATACTTCAACGCAAATTAATCTCTCGGAAGGTTCTGCCATGTTCCAGGCTGTTCTCTTTGACATGGATGGCCTCTTCATAAATTCTGAACCCGACTGGCACGCTGCTGAGTCAGAAATGATGCGGTCTCACGGGTATGACTGGACTCCAGAGGATCAGTTGAAATGTCTAGGTGGACCCTTACAACGGGTTACCGAATATATGTCACTTTGTCTTAACGGTGCCAAAACCCCCGAGCAGTTAGGCGACTTAATTGTTGCCGAGATGCAAAAACGGATGTCGGGCAAAGTCTCGTTAATGCCTGGTGCTTTAGATTTTTCAAGAAAGTTAAGTAGCGCCGGAGTAACGCAAGCTTTGGTCTCAGCCAGCCCCCGTCCGATCGTTGATGCTGTCTTGGCGGGAATGTCAGAGAAGTATTTTGCGCACTCTGTTGCGGCCGGCGATATCGAACGGACTAAACCGTTTCCGGACCCTTATCTGCACGCTGCCAAGTTACTTGATGTCGATATAGAACAATGTTTGATATTCGAAGATTCTCCAACTGGACTGACTGCAGCGAGAGCCAGTGGGGCATTTGTAGTTGGAATACCCCATTTTGTGGAAGTTGCTGAAGAACTAAGGTTGAAGATTATTAAGAGTTTTGAAGATGTTTCCACTTCGAGTTTAGCGAATTGGTTTGATATCAACCAACGTGAGCTGGGCAGATAGTTTTAAAGAAGCACCAATCGCAGAGACGTGTTGGGCGCGGTCGGAATTCGTTACGTTCGATTGCGCGAAGAATATCTTCAGCAATGTCAAAGAGAATTCGTTCGGTTTTGATTAAATCTGCCTCTGTTGGAGCGCTCTTGATTAGTCGGGTATCGCCGAGATAAATCAATTGCAGTAATTTCGGAATTACTCCGTGGTTCTTCCAATAAAGCAAGGCATAGACTCGTAATTGAAAGAGCGCTTTCTCTTCCCAACCTGGCCTTGGCGATTTTCCAGTCTTGTAATCTACGATTCTTACTTCACCTGTCGGCGCAACGTCCAAACGATCAACATAACCATGCAGATAGAGTTTCTCTGAAAGATCCATCTCCAGATGCAGCTCGCGATAAGTTGGCTCAAAGGTAGCTGGGGCTTCTAAAGTGAAGTAATTACCTAACAATTCTTCAGCCCTTTTAAACCAAGCACCTTGATCTAACACAAGTTCCGCTATTGCAGGTTTTGCATCAATCTGCGCTTGCCAGCGACTAGGCAATAGTTCGGTTGCTCGTTTAAGATCACGATCGGCTGCCGGTAATTCAAAGAGATCTTCCAGAATGGTGTGAATTAACGTTCCGCGTTCAGCGTCAATGCTAGGTGGCTCTGGAAGTAAATCGATAGTTCGATATTTGTAGAGTTGCGGGCAGTTGTTGAAGTCGTTGATGCGGCTGGGGGAAAGGCGCAACTGGTCCATAAGGAAAGAAGATACAGCCTTTGCTCGGTTAACGCTTAGGATGCTCCTGTGCCAAAAGAGCCAAAAGGAAAAGCCAGCAGCGCTGAACTGCGCAATCGTGGGTACTTCGTGGCCGGAGATCGTGTGCAATTGACCGATCAAAAAGGAAAAATTTATAGCATCACAATCACGCCAGGAAAAGAGTGGCACACTCATAAAGGCTGGATCGTTCACGATGATTTAATCGGTCTACCTGAAGGTTCCGTTGTCAGCACCAGCGCAGGGCTCAAGTTCACCGCCTTCATTCCGCTTTTAACTGATTATGTGCTTTCTATGCCGCGTGGAGCGACGATTGTTTATCCCAAAGATTCCGCAATGATTGTTGGTTTCGCAGATATTTATCCCGGTGCTCGAGTACTGGAAGCCGGCGTTGGAAGCGGCGCGCTAACTCTCTCGCTACTTCGCGCAGTAGGCCCTAATGGACATGTTCATTCAGTGGAACGACGCGAAGAGTTCGCCGAGAATGCCAAGTCAAATATTGAGAATTACTTTGGGGGAGCACCTGCCAATTGGTCTCTAGATATTGGATCTGTTCAAGAGAAAGAATTCAGCGAAGATTTTGATCGCGTTATCTTAGACATGTTGGCACCTTGGGAATGTGTAGAACTTTCGGCTAAAGTACTTCGTCCCGGTGGAGTATTTATGGCCTATGTCGCGACCACAACGCAGTTATCTGCAACAGCCGAGGCGTTGAAGAGCGATGGCCACTTCACCGAACCGGAGAGTTTCGAAAGCATGGTGCGTGGTTGGCACCACGAAGGTTTAGCAGTGAGGCCGCAACAACGGATGATCGGCCACACAGGTTTTCTCATCTTTGCAAGACGAATGGCGCCGGGTGTTGAAGTTTTAGCTAGACGTAGACGTCCCGCGAAGGGTGCTTACGGTGTCGCGGAAGACTGAGCGACTAGTCAATCTGACAATTGCCCTTCTCGCCACTAAACGCTACATCACAAAGTCGGAGATATTTCGGACTGTTGATGGATATGAAGGCAGCGACGAGAGCAAAGAGCGAATGTTCGAGCGCGATAAAGATGATCTACGAAATCTTGGAATTGAGATTGAGGTTGGCACATTTGATCCGTTATTTGAGGATGAATCTGGTTATCGCATCAAACCTGAAAATTATCAATTTCAATTAGGCGAAGTAAATGCCCAGGAAATTACCTTGCTCTCATTAGCGGCAGAAGCTTGGCGCGGTGCTTCGATGAGTTCATCCGCCTTAAGCGCCTTGAACAAGCTCCACGCAATAGGTATTGAAAGCGATACGGAATTGCTTCTGGATCTTGCCCCTGCAGTTATTAACCAAGATGCAAATTTAGCGATCGCTATTTCGGCAATTACCTCAAAAACCGTGCTTTCCTTCTCTTATCTAAATGAGGAATTGCAGCCGCAAAGTCGCGCGCTGGAGCCATACGCTGTGACATCTCGTTATGGCCATTGGTACATTTTCGGAAATGATCTAGATCGCCGAGCCAACCGCCTCTTTCGCTTAGATCGCGTCTCTGGCGATTTGAAGTCGCAGGGAAGATCTGGCGCTTTTGAGATTCCTGGCGATTTAGATGTAAATCAGGCATTTGCGAAATCTTCAGAGCTCTCATCAGCCATTGTCTTTATTAGAGATGGACGCGGGCTAAATTTGCGAAGTCGCGGTATACAGATCGTTACTAAGAGCGCACCGGTCGGGTGGCACGAGTTCAAGATGGAGTATCGGGATCGCGAACGTTTCATTGAGGAAATTCTCTGGTATGCCAACGATGTAATCGTTTCAGAACCGGCGGATTTGCGATCCGAGATACTTGACCACTTGAAGGCGGGGTTGGCAATTTATGGCTAAAACGCAGTCCACGCCGGTCGAGAAAGCAGCGCGGCTTTTAGATTTAGTGCCATTCATTTCTACACATCAAGGTATCGCGCTAAATGAGTTAGCAGAGGAATTTAACCTTTCTGAAAGTGAATTGTTAAGCGATCTTAATACCTTATGGATGTGTGGCCTGCCGGGTTATACGCCACTGGAACTTATTGATCTGGAGTTTGAATCTGGATATGTGAGTATCCGGAATGCAGAAGTCTTGCAAAGGGTCCGTCTTCTCACCAAACAGGAATTAGTAATAATTCTGCTTGGACTAGATATTCTGCGAAGCTCACTCAGTCCAGAGCGTGAAGATCTGCACAACGCTATTTCTGGCTTAGCTAAAAAGATAAAAGAGATTGTTGGAAACGTGGCTACCGCCTCGCCAATAGTCGATTCAGCGCATCGCGCCATAATCACGCAAGCCATCGCGAGCAGAATGGATCTAACAGTTAAATACCATTCTACAATTCGCGATACCGTTACAGAACGTGTAATCACACCGCTTGAGTTATCACTTGATCTTGGATTTGAAGTGCTAAACGCCTATTGCCAGAACGTAGAAGGTTTCCGCACTTTTCGTTTAGATAATATGAGATCGGTACAAATGGCGGGATCTTCAGTCAGTGTTCCCGAGCCGGGTGATGTTCCTGATTATCAGTGGCAGTTGCTCATCAAATCGCGCTTCCGTACATCATCCGAGAGATTTAGGTCTTCTTTTAAACCACGAGAATCTAGTGCGGGGGAGGAAATTACCGTTACCTCCTTCAGCCAAGACTGGTTGTTACGAAATGCCATGAGCACTCTGGCATCCGTTGAGGTACGGCTCCCAGTCACGGCGAGATCACTTATTTCTGAGAAATGCCAGCAAACTTTAGAGATGTATGAAAACTGGGTTTTCCCCAACTAGCGGTGATGCGCTAGGGCGGACCTATGCGCTACCTTTTAGCCATGCCTTTTCTACGCGAACCGAGTCACATCCTCTTACTTCTAATCGTCGTGGTCATTCTCTTTGGTGCTAAGCGGCTGCCAGATTCAGCGAGATCACTAGGTCGCTCGCTTCGCATCTTTAAGAGCGAGATGAAAGATATGAAGAACGATGATAAGAATGAGAATACGGACGACACTGACGGCTCTGCCGCTCGTTAACCGTTATGGCGACCTCCGTCGGCGGTCGTATGCCGCTAATAGAACATCTCCGAGAGTTTCGTAAACGAGTCGTTCGCTCAGCCTTTGCGATCTCTCTTGGATCTGTTATTGGATGGTTCTTCTATAACGAGATAATTACCAAACTGGCTGAACCAGTTTGCGATCTCAGAGCCGCTCAAGCCAGTGGCGCCGAGAATTGTGGAGCTCTCTACATCAGCGGGGTATTAGGTCCGCTCAATCTGCAAATAAAGGTTTCAATTCTGGCGGGTGTAATTATGACTGCGCCTATCTGGCTCTATCAACTTTGGGCCTTTATCGCTCCCGCTCTTCATCGAAGAGAGAAGAAATATTCATTCTTCTTCCTAATCGCCGCAACTCCTTTCTTTGCAGCCGGAACATATCTTGGTTACTCAATTCTCCCAGTTGCGGTTCGCGTATTATTTGGATTCACCCCAGACGCGCTAGATAACTTGGTTAAATTCGACGATTATTTAGATTTTGTAATGCGCGCAATTCTTCTTTTCGGTATCGCATTTGAATTGCCGGTCTTCTTGGTGACTTTCAATCTAATTGGTTTTCTCAGCGGGGTGGCGATTCTCAAACCTTGGCGGATTTGGGTATTCGCCATAACCCTTTTCGTTGCCGGTTTTACGCCCAGTGCGGACCCACTCTCAATGGCTGCACTAGCGTTGCCGCTAATTGGTTTTTATTTAATCGCTGGGTGTATTGCCTTATTAAATGATCGCCGTCGGGCAAAAAAGAACGCGCTCTCCGAGGAAATATAGTTTTATGTGGGTGGTTGTAATAAATCCTGTTTCAGGATCAGGTAAAGGAGCAATTTTAGGAACGGAAGCAGCAGGGTTTTTCTCGGAGAGAAGATTGTCTTATCAAATCATTACAGCGACATCTGCCGATAAATTGAGAAGTAACCTGGCAGAGTTTCTCGACAGCAACGTCGGTTTAATCGAAGGCGTGGTTGCAGTTGGGGGAGATGGGCTCGTTCATTTAGTTCTGCAGATGGTAGTGCCGCGAAGGATTCCGTTTTCAGCGATACCGGCAGGAACAGGAAATGATTTTGTGCGCGCACTTGGGTGGGGGCTAGATGAGATCAAAATTCAATTAAACACCGTGGTCTCAACGCCTCCAGCTGCAATTGATCTCGGACTAGTCGACTCAGAGTGGTTTGGAGCGGTTCTTTCAACTGGTTTTGATTCGCTGGTAAATGAGAAGGCGAATAAAATGAAGTGGCCTAAGGGACCGATGAAATACAACTTAGCCATCGCAATGGAGTTACCAAAATTCAAACCACTCAACTACACAATTGAGTTAGACAACCAGGTTATTGAAACTGAAGCAATGCTGATAGCTGTTGGTAATGGCGGTAGCTACGGTGGCGGAATGAAGGTTTGCCCGGATGCTGTTATGAGTGATGGACTCTTTGACGTAATGGTGCTCCGTCCGGTTAGTAAAGTTGAATTTGTCAGGGTCTTCCCAACGGTTTTCAGTGGAAAGCACATTAACCATAAGCAAGTAGATATATATCGGACTAAGCGGGTATCGCTGCATGCGCCCGCGGTTGCGTATGCTGATGGAGAAAGAATCGGTGGACTTCCAGTTCGCGCTGAATGTATCGCGGGCGCTGGACTATCGTGGACCCCATGACTACACCCGCCGCCAAATACGCCGCGGCGAAATCTCGCAGTAAGCATCAAGTCACCTCGGATTTCATTGCCCAGTTCGATTTTGCTTTCGATCAATTCCAAATCGAGGCTTGCCACGCAGTTGAAAGCGGCCACGGGGTTCTAGTTGCCGCACCCACTGGGGCGGGAAAAACAGTAGTTGGTGAATTTGCTGCCTTTCTGGCGCTGCGCAATGGAAAAAAGTGTTTCTACACCACGCCGATCAAAGCGCTATCAAATCAAAAATTCCAAGAGTTCGTCGCCCGCTTTGGGGAAGAGAAGGTTGGACTGCTAACTGGTGATACGAATATAAATTCAGAAGCCGATATTTTGGTTATGACAACTGAGGTTCTGCGAAATATGCTGTATGCCAACTCAACCACTCTGGTTAATTTGGGATCAGTAGTTATGGACGAAGTTCACTATCTAGCAGATAAGTTTCGCGGAGCCGTTTGGGAAGAAGTGCTTATCCATCTGATGGAATCTGTGCAGGTGATTTCTTTATCAGCCACTGTCTCCAATGCCGAAGAGTTTGGAGAATGGCTGGGCGAAGTTCGGGGTGAAACCGAGGTAATTGTCAGCGAGCATCGACCTATCCCGCTCTATCAACATGTGCTGATTAACTCCTCACTAGTAGATCTCTTTAGCCAACCTGGAAAGATCAATCCTGAGATATTGGCGCTAGAACGCGAGGCATTGCGCAAGGTTCGCATTCCGAGAAACCGACGCGAGCAATGGGGCGCACAGGAGTCGCGTTTATCGCGGGCAGAGATCATTGAGAAGTTAAGCCGCGAAAATCTCCTTCCGGCGATCACATTCATATTCTCTCGCATGGGTTGTGACGCTGCAGTAAAGCAATGTTTGGCCGCCGGATTGAAACTAACCAATACTGAAGAACGAGCCGAAATCCTCGCGACGGCAGAAAAATTCACAGCGAATTTGCCTGAAGAAGACCTTGAAGTACTTGGTTATCGCGAATGGATAACTGCGCTAGAGCGAGGTATCGCCGCCCACCATGCCGGGTTGTTGCCGAGTTTTAAAAATGCGATTGAAGATCTCTTTCAACGTGGATTAGTTAAAGCCGTTTTTGCAACGGAAACTTTGGCCTTAGGTATAAATATGCCGGCGCGCACAGTTGTTTTAGAGAAGTTAACGAAGTGGAATGGTGAAGCGCACGTTCCGATTACTCCGGGGGAGTACACCCAACTCACTGGCAGAGCCGGTCGCCGCGGAATTGATATTGAAGGAAACGCAGTTGTGCAATGGTCACCCACCGTTGATTCGGCTACTGCTGCGGGTCTAGCATCAACGCGCACTTATCCACTTAGATCATCATTTACTCCGACATACAACATGGCCATCAACTTGATAGCTCGTTTCGGACGCGAACGTGCTCACGGCAGTCTGGAATCTTCATTCGCACAATTCCAAGCAGATCGTGCAGTGGTTAGTTTGGTAAGGCAGATCAAGAAGAATGAATCCGCCCGAGATGAATTAATTGAAAGTGCAAAGTGTCATCTCGGTGATTTTGAGGCTTACGCATCACTGCGCTCTGAAGTGAAAGAACTTGAGAAGTTGCTCTCTAAGCGAGATGGTCGAAAGACTTTCGATAACCGCCAGCGTGCGCATATGGAAGGGGAAATAGATAATCTCCGTCGCAGTATGCGTAACCACGCCTGCCATTCTTGTAACGATCGGGAAACGCACGCTCGGTTTGCGGAAAGAGCAGAACGTCTGGCTCGAGAATCGGATGGTTTACGAGCTCGAGTTGAGAACAGAACAAACGTTATAGCCAAAACTTTTGATCGTATTTGTGATGTTTTGACACACTTGGGTTACATAGAAGGTGAGAAGCCGCTTGCCCAAGGACAAATCCTCGCCAAAATTTATGCTGAGTCAGATCTACTCTTAACCGAAACGATTCGCGCCGGAATTCTAGATAACCTCTCAGCGCCAGAGCTTCTTTCGGTGGCATCCTCGATGATTTTTCAATCCAGATCTCGTGAAGATTACGCTCCTAAAATGCCGCATCAGAACGTTTCTAACGCACTCGCTGAAATCACTCGACTTTGGGCCAAACTTGAAGCAATTGAAAATGATTTTGATGTGAAGACTCAGAAGGAACCAGATTTCGGCTTCGCCTATATCTCCTATAGATGGGCCCAAGGGAATTCGCTTACCAATGTGTTAAAGGGCAGCGATATGTCAGTCGGAGATTTTGTGCGTTCAACAAAACAATTGATGGATCTACTGATGCAGATAGCGGGGGCTAGTGAAGCACTCCGCCCAGTTTGTAGGGAGGCGATCAAGCGTTTAGATCGCGGCGTTGTTTCATATATGGTTGATGACTTATGACACTAATGCTCCTTGATAGCGCGTCGCTTTGGTATCGCGCTTACTACGGAATGCCCGACACGATGTTGGCGCCTGATGGCACACCAGTTAACGCAATTCGAGGCTATTTAGATATGACTGCACGGTTGATAACGATGTATTCTCCAAAGCGGATCGTTGCTTGTATAGAGGGAGATTGGCGGCCATCTTGGCGCGTCGAACTCTTTCCTGATTACAAAGCTAATCGCTTAGAAGAAGATGGTGAAGGCGAAGAAGAGCCCGATCTTTTAACCCCACAAATTCCGATTCTTTTAGATTTACTGGATGAGTTCGGAATTCCAATGGTCGGCGTAGACGATTACGAAGCCGATGATGTAATGGCGACATTCGCTATCAGGGAGAAAGGTCCAATTCGAATTGTTACTGGCGATCGCGACCTTTTTCAATTAGTTGATGATAAACGCGACGTAAAGGTTGTCTACTTGGCAAAAGGTCTATCCCAACATGACCTTGTTGACACCGCTTGGGTCGCTCGTAAGTACGCAATTCCCGGCGATCGTTACGCTTTATTTGCCATGTTTCGAGGTGATCCATCAGATGGTCTACCGGGAGTTCGCGGCATCGGAGAAAAAGGTGCAGCGCTAATTGCCAATCACTTCGCTGATGTTGACCAAGCTTTACAGGGTGCTCACGAGGCACACGAAGCGTTGTCGCCGGCGCTAGCAAAGAAAATCATCGCTGGCGCAGATTATTTAAAGATTGCTCCAACTCTTGTTAATTGCGCCAAAGATGTCGCACTTCCATCACTTGATATCTCAATTCCCAAAGTTCCTGCGGATCTCTCAAAAATTTATGAGATTAAAGAACGTTACGGTCTGGGGGCTAGCGTAGATCGATTGATAGCGGCGTTGAAATGGTGATGATCGCACTCTCGGCATTTCTCGCTAGCGCAGCCTTTGCTCCAATAGGTATTTGGTACCTTGGAGTCTTTGGATACTCGCTCTTTTTGCGAAAGATATCTAAGTCGCACCGACATTTATGGCACGCTTTTGCATTCGGTTTTATTTATAACTCGATAGTTCTATATTGGTCAGGAAAGTTTGTCGGCGCTGTTCCTTGGCTCCTGCTCTCATTCCTACAAGCACTCTTCTACCTTCCGGTTGGAGCCATTGCTAAACGTTGGGGTTCCATTTGGTTAACGATCGGCTCCTTGCTTTTAATGGAAGAGATTCGTTCCATATTTCCATTTGGCGGATTTGGTTGGACACGGATTGCATTTAGCCAGATTGAATCACCAGCTGCGGCTATCTTGCCATACGGGGGAGTGCTCGCACTTTCAGCGCTCACTCTTCTTCTTGCTTCTCTTATCTCAAAAATTCGAATCGGAAATCTAGCTAAGTTAACTTTGGTTATTATCGGGCTCGCTCTCATTCCAGGAAATCCACAGGGGAGTGGATCGGTTAGGTTGCTTGCGATTCAGGGAAATACACCGAGCGTCGGATTAGAGTTTAATTCTCGCGCACAGGCGGTCTTTAATCTTCATCGCGATGCAACGTACAAGTATGCGACAGGAAGTTATGACGCGATTATTTGGCCTGAGAATGCCGTGGATATCGACCCTAGTTTATATCCGAGTGTCGCAGCAGATATTGAAAAGTTAACGAGTGATAATCAGGCTCCACTAATTGCCGGTGTAGTTCTTAAGCGAGATGGATCGCCAGTTAATGCATCAGTTATGTACAACTCCGAATCAGGAGTGGTCAGCACCTACATTAAGCGCGGCTTAACACCGTTCGGTGAATATATGCCGCTTAGGGGATTAGCAGAAGTTATCTCGCCGTTCGCAGCCACAGTTGTCGATTTCAAGCCTGGAAACGAGCTGGTTACGCATGAAGTAGCTGGCGCTGCACTAGGACCGATAATTTGTTATGAAATTATTAATGATCGTCTTGTGGCGGAGATGAGTTTGAATTCTGATGCTCTAATTGTGCAGACCAATAGCGCTACCTTCGCCGGAACTGCAGAAAGTCGACAACAGTTGGCCATCACTCGTATTCGTGCCTTGGAGAATTCGAGAAGTATTCTGAGTGTGTCAACGATTGGGATTTCGGCCCTTATCAGCGCCAATGGCGAAGTTAGTGAAGCAACACAAGAAGATATTCAAGCTTCGATAACTGGTGATCTTGGCCTTAATAATCATGTAACTTTTGCCAATAAGTGGGGAAGTTTGGTTAAATACTTGCTCTTAACCTTTATATTTATCCTTGGGTTTTGGGGTCTCAGAAATAGGAGAATCGTATGAATAGAGTGATTATCCTTATACCTACTTACAATGAATCAATATCTATAGTTGAGTTGTTAGATCAATTGAAAGTTTATCGACTAAGTGCTGAAGTCGAATTTGATGTTTTGGTAATCGACGATAATTCACCTGACGGAACGGCCGAGAAAGTTGATGACCTACGATTTTCGTGGGTTAAGGTGTTGCGGCGACCAGGAAAAGCCGGCTTAGGTGCTGCCTATCGCGCCGGATTCGCAAATGTGTTGGCCTCAGGAATTTATTCGCATGTGGTGACTATGGATGCCGATGGTTCGCATCGGGTAGAAGATCTACCAGCAATGATTGCTGCAATTAAGCCTGGAAGGTCAATTACTTTAGGCACGCGTTGGATCCCAGGTGGTGGCGTTGTAAATTGGCCCAAGACGCGTCAGGCTCTCTCTCAAGCGGGTACAAAATATGCGAAGTTTGCTTTAAATCTAGATTTTAATGATCTAACTGGCGGCTTTCGAATTTATAGCGTCGAGCTGCTTAAAGCGTTAAACCTTAAAGATATGCAAGCTACTGGCTATTGTTTTCAGATTGAAATGGTTATGGCGGCAGACTTAGCTGGCGCCGTTGCAACAGAAGTTCCAATAATCTTTGTGGAGAGAATTAACGGTGTCTCTAAGATGTCTAAAGCGATAGTTGTTGAAGCTCTGACGCAAACCACTCGCTGGGGAATCTCACGCCGACTCAGACCTAACGCCGATAAGTTACATTATGTTAAGTAACCTTAAATTTGCCCGACCCCGCGCAGCCTGAGCCTGTATTAGGAGCTATAAGCCTCTATAGGGAGGCAGGAACAGACCAAATTACGGTCTCCGTGGGCGCCATCGATGCGTGAAACCGGCGGCCAATACTTCATTCGAGAACCGATCGATTCACCTGGCACAAGGCCATCAAGGGCAGCCGGATATCCGCCAGATTCGCGACTGTATTTACGGTCCCAATCGCTGGTGACAACGGTCAACGCGGTGTGCGGTGCGTGCCTTAGCGCAGAGTCTTCAATAGTTATCTTGCCATCTATAACTTCCTGAATTTCAGTGCGAATTGAAATCATCGCGTCAATAAATCGGTGAATCTCGGAAATGCTCTCTGACTCGGTTGGCTCAATCATCAGCGTACCCGCAACAGGAAATGACATCGTGGGCGCGTGAAAGCCGTAATCCATTAATCGCTTTGCGATGTCATCAACGCTAACACCAGAGTCTTTCGTTAACCCACGGATATCTAGGATGCACTCGTGCGCAACTCGATCATTATTTCCAGTGTAAAGAATTGGGTAGGCGCTTTTTAGTCGATCTGCGATGTAATTTGCTGAAAGAATCGCAATTTGAGTTGAATGAGTTAGTCCTTCTCCCCCCAGCAAGCGAATATAAGCCCAAGAAATGGGCAGAATACTTGCTGATCCAAAAGGCGCACCGGATATTGGTCCAGGTCCTGATTCAGGTCCAGC